>JAWKQN010000030.1 GCA_041390125.1 Gemmatimonadota bacterium
GGCCCGGGCTTCCGCGATGTCGCGGGCGCGTACGGCCTCCCAACCCTCGCGTTGGAAGTGCCGCACCAGCTCGTCGCCGAGCAGGGCCTCGTCCTCGATGATCAGGATCGCGTCACCTCTCACGACGGCTCCTCGAGCTCGGGAAGGATCACTACGGCGCGGGCGCCCCCGGCGGGGTCGTTCTGCACCTGAAGGCGGCCCCCCATCTCCTCGGTGAGCCGGCGCACGAGGCGCAGGCCTACGCCGCTCCCGCCGGGCTTCGAGCTCACGAGGGGACCCATGGCGCCCTTGAGCACGGGCTCGGGGAATCCGGGTCCGGTGTCGTGTACCTCCAGCCGCAACCCCTCCGGCGTGCGGCCGCCCTCGAAGACCACGCGACCACCGCCGGCCTCCACGGCCTGGATGGCGTTCAGGCCCAGGTTGAGCAGCACCTGACGCAGCCGGTCCGCCGGCACACGCGCGCGCAGACCGTCCACAACGTCGTCCACGACGGCAACCCCGGCAGCGGCTTCGTACGTGAGCAGCTCCACCAGCTCGTCCACCATCTGCGCCACATCCGTGTCCGTGGCCGGCTCGAGCGGCGCGCGCAGTGCTCCGAGGTGGTCGTTGAGCGTGCGGCTGACGCGCTGCAGCTCACCCACCATCGGCCCGATGCGGGTGGCGTGGTCCGGCAGCTCCCGCTCGAGGTTCTGCAGGCCCATGGTCACCCCCGCGAGTGGATTGCGGAGCTCGTGCGCGAGCGTCGCGGCCGATTCCGCCGCGATGGCCATCCGCTCCGCACGGAGCAGCGACCGACGCTGATCGAACACCGTGCGGATCGAGGCGCGCAGCAGCTTGCGTACGGGCGCGGTGGCCGCCGCCCGCGGCGCGGCCCAGACGGCGATCGCGCTGAGCAGGCCCAGCAGGAGGAGAGCCACGAAGGTCAGGAGCGTCTCGCGCCGCGCGTCGCGTCGGGCGTCCGCGAAGATGCGTTCCTGGACCTGCGACTCGGCGTCGACGATCTGCGCCAGCACACCGGCAGCGGCCAGGAGGTCCGCACGGCTCACGAGCGGCTGCCCGAGCGCAACCGTGAGCCGCTCGAGGAGTGCGCGCGTCTCGGGATCGAGTCGCTCTCCCAGGCGCCGCGCCTGCTCGACCTGGATGCGCACGTCCTGCACGAAGGCACTCTGCGCCGAGAGCACGGGGGGTACGGCCTCCAGGCTGCGCGCCTGCAGGCGGGCGCGCGCTTCGGCGAACCGGCCGGTGTCACGCAGACGCGCGTCCACGATGCCCAGCCGATCGGCGTTGCGGGCGGAGAGGATGAACACGACGGATGCCACCACCGCCACGAGTGCCACGATGAGCGCCGTCCAGAGCAGACGTACGCGTACGCCGGCGGTGCCTGCGCCGTTCGCCCGTACACGCTGCTCTCCCATCGTCTGCTCCCGAACACGCCCGGCCACTCGCCGTCCCGGAACCTCGTGGCGGCTGGACGCCGTGGTCAACCGCGGCTGGAATGCACCACGGTGGCGCAAAGCGACCACCGGCGGTCGCTCGACCCGGTTGGTTCCCCACCTCGCAAGTCCTTGTCCTTGAAAACCATGCGGCGACGGTACGAAGGCTGCCCTACCAACCGATCGCAACGCCGGACCATCCCGGTTCCCATGCGCTGCTGAACGGGAGGATCAAGACGATGAACGCCTTCAGAACGTCCCTGCTCGCGCTGACCCTGGTCGGGGCTGCGGTCACTGGCTCTCCGCTCGCGGCCCAGGAGGCCGGAGCCGACACGACGGACAAGGAGCCCCCGGTACGCACGGCGTCCGTCCAGGTGGAGAACCACAACTGGCTGGACATGCATGTCTACGCCGTCCGCAACGGAACGCTCTACTCGCTCGGCGTGGTCACCGGTCTTTCGGGCGACACGCTGACCGTGCCGGCGTCCGCGCTGACACCGGGCGCCGACTTCGAGATCCTCGCGGATCCGATCGGTGGAGCGAGCGCCTACGTCTCGCCCAGGCTGGTGGTCACGCCCGGTGACGTCGTGAAGCTCTCGATCGAGAATCACCTCGCTACGTCGGCCACGTCGCTGCTGCCGCACGCGGCGACGGGCGCGGAGCGATGAAGCGGGCACGCCAGCGCGCCCGCCTCTGGCGCATCTCGGCCACCCTGGCCGGGATGCGCCACCGACGGCGACGGCCCCCGCTCGGGCCAGAAGCCTGTATCGCTCTACCGGACAACGCGTTACCGATCTGGCCCACAGCCTGCTTTGTCCACCGGCATACCGCAACGATCAGAACCTCCGCGCACTGCGATCCCGACACGCGCGCGGTCTCTCCACGAGGAGTCCAGAACCGATGAACACCACATTCCGTAGAAAGGCCGCCGTTGGCGCGGGAGCGCTCGCGGTGGGTGTACTGCTCGGAGGCGGCGGGTACTCCGCCTTCGTGGCCGCAGAACGCGCCGTCGCCGCGCCCTCTCCCGAGCATGTCGCGGCGTTCGCGATCAACGATCCGGAGGGCTATGCCCAGGGCGTGAGCCTCGCCACGGCCGACCTGGCCGAGCGCGTCACTCCCGCGGTCGTGCAGATCTCGGTGCAGGTGGCACCCCAGATGGCGTCGCGGTCCGAGCTACCGGAGGAGTTCCGGCAGTTCTTCGGCCTGCCCTTCGGCGGGCGCTCCGCCCCGGAGATGGAACCGCAGCCCCGCTTCGGCGGCGGGTCCGGTTTCCTCGTCTCCAGTGACGGGTACATCGTGACCAACAACCACGTGGCCGGAGACGCCCAGACGATCACGGTCCGGCTGCAGGACAATCGCACCTTCGACGCGGAGCTCGTCGGAAGCGATCCCACCACGGACGTGGCGGTGATCAAGATCGACGCCGACGGGCTGCCGTTCCTGCCCTGGGGCAACTCGGAAGCGGTGCGTGTCGGCGAGTGGGTGATGGCCGTGGGCAACCCCGGCTTCGGTGGCAGCTCCCTCGACTACACGGTCACCACGGGGATCGTGAGCGCCAAGGGCCGCCCGCTGCAGCTGATCGGACGCGGCCTGGAGCAGGATCCGCGGTTCGGGCGGGAGATGGCCGGATACGCCATCGAGAACTTCATCCAGACCGATGCGGTCATCAATCCGGGCAACTCCGGCGGCCCGATGATCGACATGAGCGGCCGTGTGGTGGGCGTGAACTCGGCGATCGCCAGCACCGACGGTCACTTCCAGGGCTATGGCTTCGCCATCCCGTCCAACCTGGTCCAGAAGGTCGCGCACGACCTGATGACCGAAGGCCGCGTGCTGCGTCCGTGGCTGGGCGTGCAGGTGGTCGGGGTGAGTCCCGAGGACGCCGAGGCCTTCGATCTGCCGAGCGTGAGCGGTGTGCTCGTGCAGGCCGTGACGGAGGACAGCCCCGCGCAGGAGGCCGGCCTCGAGCAGGGTGACGTGATCCTCTCGGTGGATGGCCAGACCGTCACGAGCGGCGGTGACCTCCAGGAGAAGATCGCGGTCCTCGACCAGGGCGATCGGATCGACGTGGGCTACTACCGCGACGGGGAGGCCCGGACCGCCCGCGTGCGGCTCGGTGAGGCCCCGATGGCCGAGCGCAGCGCGCGTGGAGCCGAGCCGCGGCGCAGTGGCGCGCCCGCCGAGATGGAACGCTTCGGTCTCAGTCTGCAGCCGTTGGATCGTTCCGCGGCCGAGCAGCTGGGGTACGACAGCGCCGAGGGCGTGGTGGTCGCGAGCGTCGACCCGGCCGGACCCGCCGCGCGCAAGGGGATCGGCGTCGGGATGAAGGTCGTCGAGATCGACGGGACCGGGATCGGGTCCGTCGCGGACGCCGCGAAGGCGCTGGCCGACGTGGAGTCCGGCGAGGTGGTGACACTGGTCCTGGACACGCCGTCCAGCGGTACGCGGCTGGTGAACGTGCGGGCGCGCTGACGCGCGATCACAACCAGGACGGGAGGATCACGGGGGAGGCCGCGCATGCGGCCTCCCCCGTTCCGCATCAGCGCCGGAAGAGCCAGCTCAGCTTGACGAAGAAGCCGTCGCCGCTGCGTTGCACGTCGCGGAAGCGGAAGGCGTCCGCTTCGCTCATGGCGCTGCCATACCCGGCAAACACCACCGTGCCGGGAGACGGCTGGTACGAGAACAGCACGTCCGCCTGCATCCGGTTGCGGCTCGTCTCCAGGGCGGGGCCGAACACACCGGTGGTCGGGTCGCGGATGAGGATCGGGTCGCCCGTGCGGCTGTCGTCGCGCAGGGCATCGCGCCAGACGGCATCGTACTGACCCACGAAACGGACGAACACCGCACGGCTCAACTGGTACTCCACCTTCACGCGCGGAAGGTCGCGCACACGGACCGTGGACCCGTCCCCCGGGCGGATGTACTGCTGCCGTGAGTACGTGGGCGAGACGCGCACCCGGTCGGTGGGCCGCCAGTCCAGACCGCCGCTCATGATGAGGATGTTGGCCGGCGCCCACTCGTCGAAGTTCTCGTCGCGGCCGACCACCACCATGACGTTGCCGCCGAACGTGGACCAGGTGGGCGTCGTGACGGACACGACCAGGTCCAGGTTGTCCAACCAGGGCGTACCGGAATACGCCACCGTGTCCGCTACACCGGGCGCGACCGGATGCTGGATGGCGTAGTCCGTGTACAGATAGGGGAGATACCAGAAGCGCTCGATCAACAAGGACGCTCCGAGTTGCCAGCCCCCGCGGAGCGACCACGAGTTGTTGATGTGGAACTTGACGTCCTCGGGATCGGCGCCGTCCCAGAACGCGTCGTGCAACCAGCCGCCCGAGAAGTTGAAGGCGAGGCTGTAGCTCTCCAGGCGATCCCCCGGATCGCCGGGCCAGGTGAAGCGCGGAGTGGCCTGGAGCAGGACGGTCCCGGTCCGGCTCAGGAACCCGCTGCCGGCCACGAAGTCGGTGCTGGTGCCCCGGAAGCGTGTGTCGAATCCGAAGCGGCGCCCCGCCCGCCCCAGCTGCACATCCCAGAGGTGGCCGGTGCCGTCCACGAAGGCGTCCCGGTTGCCCGAGAGGGCCCCCTGCAGGGCCATGGTGTACGCGCCCCGCACGAGTCGCGCATCGAGACCGCCCACACGGTTGTAGTCGTTCCCGTCCGTTCGGTCCGTGTAGACCAGCCCGACGGTGGAGGCGGCGCCGACATCCTGCGTGAGGCGCACGATACCCACGATGGGACGGTCCCCGTGGGCGGACGCGGCCCGGTCGTCGACGGCGAACAGCGCGCCCAGGTCCGCGCTCGAGAGCTTCCCGGAGAGCTTGGCCGCCACCTCCGGCCGCACCACGCGGCGCGTGTAGATCAGTGAGTTGGGGACCCGGAAGCGCTCGCTGCCCTCGAGGAAGAACGGCCGGGCCTCCGGGAACGCGATGGCCTGACGCGGATCGTAGGTGATCTGCTCGGCGTCCGCTTCGACCTGCGAGAAATCCGGGTTGATGGTCCCGTTGAGCGTCAGGTTCTCGGTCACGCCCCAGCGGACGCTGCCGCCGAACTCCGGGCCGGCCCGATCATACCCCCAGTCCCCGGACGCATCCTGGCTCCCGTCCGCGCGCGCGGTCACGAACGGATTGAGGTCCAGCACCAGCCCGCGCTCGAAACCGGTCAGACGCTCCAGGCTTCCGCCCTGCGCGAGGAAGGAGGCGCGTCCTCGGCGGGCGGGTGTCCACGTCTGCGAATGGCCCCGCGCCTGCACGATGCGCACGACGTTGATGCCCCAGGACTGCACCTCGTCGGGACGGTAGCGCAGGCTCTTGAACGGGATCCGCACCTCCACCTGGTAACCCCAGGGCTCCAGGTGACCGGACGACTCGAAGACGAAGTCGGGATTGCGATCGAGCGGGTGGATCTCGGCTTCGGTGGCGAAGCCGCTCCGGCTGGCCTCACCCTCGACGCGGATGCCATCCATCTGGATGCCGAGCGGATTGACCCCGAACACCAGCGCACGGCGCGCGTCGGCGAACGTATCCAGCAGGATCTGGATCTGATCGTCGTTGTCGATGCGGTCCCGATCGGCGAGGGTCGCGCGTACGCTCGCCGCCGCGGCGTAGGCCCGCACACCGAAGTGGATGGCTTCGTGGGAGTACCAGACCAGGATCTCGGTGGAATCGGCCGCGGCCACGCCGTCCTGGGGGCTGTACTGCGAGAAGCCCGTCAGCCGCGCTGCGTCGGCCCAGACGTCTTCGTCCAGGACGCCGTCGACCGTCACCGCGACCTCATGGCGTGGAACCTCGACAGCGGTCTCGCCGGCCAGCCCCACGTACGGGCGACCCTCCTGCGCGGCGCACGGCCACGCTCCGAAGAGGGTCGCCAGCACGCACGTTGCGATCCCCCGCCCCATCACGGAGCCCGGCGCGCTCAGTCGGAGACCGCGCCGCGCATCTCCTGCGCTACACGCTGCACGTCGTCGAGCACGCGGAGCAGATTGCCGCTCCACAGCTGCTCGATCTGCTCCTCCGTGTAGCCTCGCCGGACCAACTCCAGCGTGACGTTGAAGGTCTCGCTGGCATCCATCCATCCGTCCACCCCTCCACCCCCGTCGAAGTCGGAGCTGATGCCCACGTGGTCGATCCCGATGAGATCGACGGCGTAGTCGATGTGGTCCACGAACTCCGCCACGGTTGCCCGGGGCGGCGGCGGGAACTGCTGGTCGATCTCGTCCATCCGGGCCCGGAACTCCGCCCGCTGGGCGTCGGTCATCCCGGCCGCGCCGCCGCGGCCGCCTCCGGCCCCGAACTCCTCGCGGAGGGCCGCCAGAGCGGCCTGGCGCTCCGGCGAATCCTGCTGGCACTTCACGTAGCTGTTGAAGGCCACCACCTGCACGACGCCTCCGTTCTCCTTCAGCGCCAGGAGCTGCTCGTCGTCCAGGTTGCGGCTGTGGTCACAGAGCGCCCGCACCGCGGAGTGGGACGCCATGATCGGCGCCCGGCTGAGCTCGATGGTCTGCATCATCGACGTCTTGGATGGATGCGAGATGTCGATCATGATGCCCTGACGATTCAGCTCCGCGACGACCTCGCGCCCCAGATCGCTCAGACCGTCGTGCATCCACACGCCGTCGCGCTCGCCCGTGTTGGAGTCGGAGAGCTGCGAGTGTCCATTGTGCGCGAGGGAGAGGTAGCGCGCGCCCAGCTCGGCGAACTTCTGCACGTTGGCGAGGTCCGTGCCCAGCGGGTAGCCGTTCTCCACGCCGATGAAGGCCACCTTGCGACCCGAGGCGTGGATCTCTCGCGCCTCCTCCGACGTGCGTGCGAGCCCGATCCGGTCCGGAGCCAGCTCCTCCGTCAGACGATGGATGGCCTCGAACTTCTCCAGGGCCGCCGCGTGCGCCGCTGCGAAGCCGGTGGCCGTCAGGTCGTCGTCCTGGCCCACGTAGACGATCAGGAAGACGGCGTCGAGCCCTCCCTCCTCCATCTTGGGCAGGTTGACCTGGGTCTCCAGCCGGGTCGCGTAGCTCTGCTCCGGCGTGAAGTTGGCCGGATTGATGTCCACGTGGGTGTCGAGCGTCATCACCCGCTCGTGGATGGAGCGGGCGCGGGCCTCGAGATCGGCTGCGGATTCGGGAGCGGCATCCTCGGCCCCCTCCCCGGCACAGGCGGCGAGCAGGACCGGAAGGGTGAGCAGGACCCGGCGGCGCAATCTGGACATGGTCGTCTCGATCGGAATGGGCGGTGCGGAGGGGCGGGCATCTGCACGATACGGGACCGCCGCAGGCGCGGCCACCGGGACGGGGGCGGACGGCAAGGGAGGACGGCCCTGCCGGGCGCCTCCCACAGCCCGGGCTGCCGGACCGCTTCCCCAGGACGCGCGGGCCGGCCGGCAGGGTTGTGCAAGCCGTCCGCCCTCGATCGTCCTCCAGGGCGAAGGCGACGGGATCGGACCGTCGCCACCCTCTTCGACCGGCAGGAACTCCATGAAGACCCCACTGCTGCTGGCCGCGCTGGTGGTCGCCGGCGCCGGACCGTTGCTGAGCCGCCCGCCGAAGTCCCCCACCCCCGCCACCTCCGTTCTCGCGGGCCGCATCACCGACGCCCGGACCGGGCGAGGCCTGCCGGGCGCCCAGGTCCTCCTGATCGGCTCCGGGGTCCGCGCCGAGGCCGGCCGCGGGGGCACCTGGATCCTCGACCCGGGCGGCTTCACCGGCGCCGATGGCACCTGGACGCTCCGGGTGGAGGCGGATGGCTATGAACCCGCCGAGCGCACGGTGCCCGTGGCCCGCGACGGCGCGCGGCTGGATGTGGCCCTGACGCCCGCGCCCGCCGTCGAGCCGGAGGAGGATCGCGCCGGGCCGATCCGCCGCCTCCTGGATGCGACCCGCGGGAAGGCGGACGCCGCGTCCGCGCCCCCGTCGCCCGCGATGTCGTACGAGGCGTCGCGGCTTCAGTACGCAGGCGTCGCGGTCGCGGACGCCGCGCCCTCGGGGATCCGCCGCGGCGTCGATCCGGAAGAGATGAACACCGAAGACTACGCGCACCTGGATGAGAACCCCTTCCGGGCCGTCGCGCACCAGCCGCTGTCCACCTTCTCGATCGATGTCGATCGTGCCTCGATGGCCAACGTGCGGCGCTTCATCGAGAGCGGTGTGCGGCCCCCGGTGGACGCCGTCCGCATCGAGGAGTTGATCAACTACTTCCCGTACGACTACGCAGCGCCGCGCGGCCCGCACCCGTTCGCCGTGGACACGGAGGTCGCCCCCGCGCCGTGGAATCCGCGGCACCACCTCGTCCGCATCGGCCTGCGCGGCCAACCCCTGGACCTCTCCGAGGCGCCGGCCAACAACCTCGTCTTCCTGCTGGACGTCTCGGGCTCGATGGACAGCCCCGACAAGCTGCCGCTCCTCAAGCGTGCCTTCGCGATGCTCGTGGAGGAGCTCCGGCCCGACGATCGCGTCGCGATCGTGGTGTACGCGGGCTCGGCGGGACTCGTGCTCGACTCCACACCGGGCAGCGAACGCCGCACCATCCTCGAGGCGCTCGAGCGCCTGGAAGCCGGCGGCTCCACGGCCGGTGGCGCGGGGATCCAGCTCGCGTACGACGTGGCACGCCGGAACCACATCCAGGGCGGCAACAATCGCGTCATCCTGGCGACGGACGGGGACTTCAATGTCGGCCCGTCCAGCGAAGGCGAGCTGGTCCGCATGATCGAGCAGAAGCGTGCCCAGGGGACGTTCCTGACGGTGCTCGGCTTCGGTACCGGCAACCTGAAGGACTCGCGGATGGAGCAGCTCGCGGACCGCGGCAACGGCAACTACGCCTACATCGATTCGGACCTGGAGGCGAAGAAGGTCCTGGTCACGGAGCTGGGTGGCACCCTGGTGACGATCGCCAAGGATGTGAAGATCCAGGTGGAGTTCAACCCGGGGCAGGTGCAGGCGTACCGGCTGATCGGGTACGAGAACCGCCTCCTGGCCGCGGAGGACTTCAATGACGATCGCAAGGACGCCGGGGAGCTCGGCGCCGGCCACACGGTGACCGCCTTGTACGAGGTCGTGCCCACCGGGGTTCGCCTGGATGTGGACGTCGGGGAGGTCGATGCGCTTCGCTACCACCGCCCCACGGAGTCGAGCGTACGCCGGGGCGGCGGCGAGCTGCTGTTCGTGAAGCTGCGCTACAAGACGCCCGATGGCGTGGAGAGCCGGTTGCTCGAGCATCCCGTGGGCGCTCGGGTCGCGTCCCGCGCCTCGGTGGACCTGCGGTGGGCGGCCTCGGTCGCGGCGTTCGGCATGATCCTGCGGGACTCCGAGCACTGCGGCAGCTTCCGCCTGGACGACGTGCTGGCGCTCGCCGAGGAGGCGCGGGGAGACGACGCCGAGGGGTACCGGGCCGACTTCATCCGCCTGGTGCAGGCCACCGACGTGCTCGGGCTCATGGCCGAGCGCTGAGGCGCTCGCGGCCGGACACCTCGCGCCCATCGGGTGCGGGGTGTCCGGACCCTCGCGCGAAGGCCCGGGAGCCGGGCCCCGCGCGCACGGCCGGAGGCCGGGCGGCTGGGCTCAGGCGTCGCCGGTCCCGGCTCTTCCCGGCTCCCGGTGGGTCTCCAGGAACTCCTCGGTGCCCTCCGGGAGCAGGAGGTTGTCGGAGATGGCGGCGATCTCCTCCGCCGCCTTCCAGGCCTGCTCCAGCTTCCAGAGCTCACCCGCGAGGGCACGGCGCTCCTGCTCCTCGTGCAGCGCCATCTCCAGGGCCAGCTTGGTCACCGGCGGCATCTTGTTGATGTAGCCCGGCACGCCACGCTTGTCGCGGAAGCGGTCTCCGCGCACGAGGTCGGCGAGGAACGGATCGGAATGGCCGAACCGCTCGATGGCGTGGACGGCGTCCTGCACGGCGTTCTTCTTCCCCCCCATGCGGTTGATCCGGGGCATGATGCGCCCGACGTGCCGCTCCGCCTCCTCGCCGTCGAACCAGCGCAGGTCCTTCCCCTTGCGCACCTGGAGACGGAACCCCGGTCCGTCCTCGGCGGCCCGGATGCGGGTCCCCAGCAGGTCGTGGTTCTTCAGCTTGATCACGTCGCCCGCGTCCGTGCGCAGCTTCACGAGCGTACGTGCGTTCCAGAGGTTCACGAAGTTGCCCGCCTGGCTGAGGATGACGCTGCTCAAGACGCCCGTGGCCACCCCTCCCACGAGGACGCCTCCGACCACCGCCGCGCCTCCTACGCCATAGAGGAGCGCCCGCTTGCGGCGCCGACCGAACTGGTCCCCGTACCGCCAGGCGGCGAACTCGGCGCGCAGCGGCTCCCCGATGCGCACCAGCTCGAGGCCCTCCTTGTGCCGCGCCAACCCCACGTTCTCGGTGGCGACGCGCACCCGCGTTCCCCGGTAGAGACGTTCGCAGGTCTCGACCGCCTCCCAGCGCTCCTCGAGTGGACTCAGGTTCCAGCGCTCGCAGTGGCGACAGACCACCCAGAGGCGGCCGCGGGCCGCGTCGAAGGCGAGGCGGCGGCCGACGGGGAACGACTCGACGACCTCGTTCCCGCCGAAGTCGCGGTTGCAGAACATGCAGGTGCGGTACATCGCGCTCCTCCCGGATGCGCGGGCGGATGGCGCCACGGCCGACTCAGCGGGTCGGCGGAATCGGTCGGGCCGCTCTGCGTGGGATACGCACAGGACACGGGTCGTGTTCAGACGTGATCCATCGCCGGCTCCCGGCGCGGTCCGGCCCTCGGCTCTTCGGGGCGGCTGAAACCCGGATCGGAGGGCCCGCGTAGGGCGGACGTATTTCCTCACACTCATGAAGGAAACACGATGCCGAGAGGCGACTTCCTCGGGGAGTTCGAGCAGGTGGTGCTCCTGGCCGTGGCCCGTCTGGGAGACGGCGCCTACGGCATGTCCATCCTGGACGAGATCCGGGGGCGTACGGGTTTCGAGCCGGCGGTCGCGTCGGTGTACGCGGCCCTCGACCGGCTGGAGCGGCAGGGCCTGGTGAGCTCGGCCCTCGGCCGCCCCACCCCCGAGCGAGGCGGTCGGGCCAAGCGCTTCTTCGGGCTCACACCCGACGGGACGCGTGCCCTCGTCCGCTCGCGCGGCGCACTCGACGCCCTCTGGGACGGCCTCGATCTCGAGCCGGGGACGTCGGCGTGAAGCCCCCACGCCTCGCCCGGCTGCTGGCGGCCCTCTTGATGCCCCCGTCCTACCGGGACGAACACCTCGGGGACCTGAGCGAGGGCTTCCACCGCCTGCTGCCGGACGTGCGGGCCGCCCGCCGCTGGTACCGGCGCCAGGCCCTCGCCTCCATCCTTCCCGCTCTCCGCATGCGCGGCCGAGCGCTCCGTGACTCCGACCCCACGCTGCTCATGCGCTCGCTCCGCCAGGATCTCCTCTACGGTCTCCGCTCACTCGCACGGAGCCGCATGTTCTCCGTGGTCGCCGTGCTCACGCTCGCACTCGCCATCGGAGTGAACACGTCGATCTTCAGCCTCGTGAACGTGATCGTCTTCGCGGATCTCCCCATGCAGGAGGTGGAGACGGCCACGGTCCTGCGGACCCGCAACCCCGCGCTGGAGGTGGAGCAGGGCGGGATCTCGTTGCCGGACTTCCTGGACGTGTCCGAGCGTGCGCGCAGCTTCGAAGCGCTGACGGCGCTCGCCGACGACCAGTGGGTCCTGACGGGCGCCGACGTCCCTACGCGCGTGGGCGGCTACCGCATCACCGCCAATCTCATGGAGGCCTGGGGTCTCCAGCCGCTGGCGGGCCGCGGCTTCGCCGCGGGCGACGACCGGCCCGGAGCGGCCCCCGTGGCGATGCTCTCCCAGGGCTTCTGGCAGAGCCAGTTCGGCGGCGACCCGGCCATCCTGGGTTCCACGCTGCGCCTGGACGGCGTGGAGCACACGATCGTGGGCGTGATGGATCCCCGGATCGGCTTCGCGGAGTTCGCGCTGGCGCAGGTCTGGGCGCCGCTTCCGCTGGAACGCACCGGGGGGCGGCGCGACGCGCGCGACCTGTTCGTCGTGGGTCGACTGCGGCCCGGCGTGACCCAGGCCCAGGCCACCGAGGAGGTCGCGGGCATCAGCCGAGCCCTGCAGGCGGAGCACCCGGAGACGAACGCGGGATGGGCGGTGGGATCCTCACCGGTCCGCGACGCCCTGCTCGACAGCGAGGCGAAGATCGTGCTCCTCATGCTGGTCCTCACTGTCGCCTTCGTGATGCTGATCGCCTGCGCCAACGTGGCCAACATGCTGCTGGCGCGCGCCACGGTGCGGCAACGCGAGCTGGCCGTGCGCGCGGCCCTCGGAGCCCAGCGCGGCCGGCTGATCCGTCAGCTCCTCACGGAGAGCCTCGTGCTCTCGCTCGTGGCCGCGGCGCTGGGCATCGGCATCGCGTTCGGCCTCAACCGGGCCCTGGTGGCCATCTCCCGCGGCGTGGAGGCCATCTTCCGCATGGCCACCATCGACACCCGGGTGCTGCTCTTCACCGTCGGCGTGGCGCTGGTGGCACCGGCGTTGTTCGGGCTGCTGCCGGCGCTCAAGGCCTCGCGCTCGGACCTGACGTCCGGTCTGCGGGACGGCCGGAGCGGCGGCGGTGGACGCGCCAACCGGCGCGCCCGGGGTGTGCTGGTCTCCGCGCAGGTGGCGCTGGCGCTCTGCCTGATGGTGGTGGCGGGCCTGCTGGCGCGCACCGTGTACAACAGCGAGACCCGGGTGCAGGGGTTCGAGCGCCAGGGGTTGGTGGCCATGGAGCTGGACCTGCCCGCGGACCGCTACGGGAACGGCGAGCCCCAGCGCATCTTCTACCGCGAGGCGCTCACGCGCGTGGCGGCCATCCCCACCGTGCAGGGCGCAGCGCTCAGCACGGTCGTGCCCGGTGTGGACGCAGGGAGCCGGCGCGGCATGGAGATCGAGGGTCGCACGCTCGGCCCCGACGATCCGCGGCCACCGGTGCTCACGGTCACGGTCTCGGAAGGCGCGTTCGACGTGCTGCGCATCCCGCTCGAGCGCGGCCGTGGCTTCGAAACGCGCGATCACGGCCAGGCCCCGCCGGTCGCCGTACTGTCGGCCGAGGTGGCGCGGCGCTGGTGGCCCGAGGGCGACGCCCTGGGCCAGCGCATCCGGTTCGGGACCGACGCGAACAGCCCCTGGTTGACCATCGTCGGCATCGTGGGCGACGTGCTCGGCCCCAACGCGGAAGAGGCGGTCGCGGCCTACGTCTACCTTCCGTTCGAGCAACACCCAACGGCGACGGCCCGCGTGCTCGCCCGCAGCGACGAGCCGCCCGCCGCGCTGGCCGATCCCCTGCGCGCGGCCGTCTGGAGCGTCGACGCCGATCAGCCCGTGGACCGCATCCGCTCGGTCGCGACGGCCCAATACGAGCGGGCCGCGAGCTCGTATGCGCTCATCACCCTCTTCGTGGCGTTCGCGCTGTTCGCGCTCGCGATGGCCGCGCTGGGCATCTACGGCGTGATGTCGTACATGGTCTCCCAGCGGCGGGCCGAGATCGGGCTCCGCATGGCGCTCGGCGCCGAGGCCGGCGCCGTGCACCGCATGATCCTCGCCCAGGGCGGTCGCCTCCTGGCCGGCGGGCTCGTCGTCGGGCTCGCGCTGGCCCTGATGCTGAGCCGCCTGCTGCGCAGCGTGGTCTACGGGATCAGCGCCACCGATCCGGCCACCTTCCTGGCCGTGCCCACGGTGCTGGTGCTGGTCGCGGTCGCGGCCAACTGGGTGCCGGCCTGGCGCGCCACCCGCTCCGACCCGGTGTCGGCGCTCCGGGAGGAGTGACCCGCGCGTGCGGGGCCCTGCGGATCCGCGCGGGTCTGGTGCTCTTCCTGGTGGGTGGCGCGGTGGGAGGTCGGATGACCCGCTGGGACGCGGGACCGCGCGGCAGCGCGCTCGTGGGGGTGGCCGCTCTGGTCTGGCTGGCCCTCACGCTGGCCTTCTTGGCGCAGGCCCGGGCGGGCCGTCCCCTGCTCCGGGCCTGACGCACGCGTCCCCCGCACCCTGGGCGCTCCGCGCCGCGGGGCGGACGCACGCCCGGCGGGGCGGCCCGGGTTCGATGCCATACGACCCGCATCGCCGGCACCACCCGGCGCGACCCACTCGGTGTTCGCGGGGCTCCCCGGCCTGAGTACCTTTGGCTCATGTCCGACTCCGACCGCACCGACGCGCCGCGCGACTTCCTGCGCGAGATCGTGGCCCGGCACACCGCCGAGGGCGTCTACGGGGGCCGCGTGGCCACACGCTTCCCGCCCGAGCCCAACGGCTTCCTGCACCTGGGCCACGCCACGTCCATCTGCCTGAACTTCGGCGTTGCCCGGGAGTTCGGCGGCACCTGCAACCTCCGCTTCGACGACACCAATCCGGAGACGGAGGAGATGCGGTATGTGGACGCCGCCAAGCGCGACGTGCGCTGGCTGGGTTTCGAGTGGGACGGCCTCTACTTCGCCTCCGACTACTTCGAGCAGCTCTACGCGTTCGCCGAGAAGCTCATCCGGGACGGGAAGGCCTATGTCGACTCGCTGAACGAGGAGCAGATCCGCGAATACCGGGGCTCGGTGACCCAGGCGGGGCGCCCTTCCCCGTACCGGGACCGGAGCGTGGGGGAGAACCTGGACCTCTTCCGTCGCATGAAGGCGGGCGAGTTCCCCGACGGGGCCCACGTGCTGCGCGCGAAGATCGACATGGGGCATCCCAACATGGTGATGCGGGACCCCGTGCTCTGGCGCATCCGCCACCACGCGCACTACCGGCGTGGCACGGACTGGGTCATCTACCCGCTCTACGACTTCACGCACGGGCTTTCGGACGCCATCGAGGACATCACGCATTCGTTCTGCACGCTGGAGTTCGAGAACAACCGCGAGATCTACGACTGGCTCGTGGATCACGTCGGCTTCGAGGAGCCACGCACCCATCAGTACGAGTTCGCCCGCCGCAACTTCGACTACACCATCGTGAGCAAGCGCAAGCTGCTGCGCCTGGTGAACGAAGGGCACGTGACCGGCTGGGACGACCCCCGCATGCCCACCATCTCGGGCCTCCGACGGCGGGGCGTGACGCCCGAGGCGCTGCGGGCCTTCTGCGACATGATCGGCGTGGCGCGCGCGGACAACCGCGCGGACATCAGCAAGCTGGAGTTCGCCATCCGCGACGACCTGAACACCCGGGTGCCCCGCGTCATGGCGGTGACGGATCCGCTCAAGGTGGTGATCACCAACTGGCCGGAGGGCACCACCGACACCATCGAGGCGCCGCTCTACCCGCACGATGTGCCGCTCGAGGGGTCGCGGCCCCTTCCGTTCGGGCGGGAGCTCTGGATCGAGCGGGCCGACTTCGCGGAGGATCCACCCAAGGGCTTCCATCGCCTGGCGCCCGGACGCGAGGTGCGGCTCCGCTACGGCTACCTGATCACCTGTCAGGCGGTGATCAAGGACGAGGACGGTACGGTCGTCGCGCTGCACTGCACGTACGATCCCGCCACGCGTGGCGGGGACGCCCCCGACGGCCGCAGCGTGAAAGGCACGCTGCACTGGGTGAGCGCGGCGCACGCCCTCTCCTGCGAGCTCCGGCTCTACGACCGCCTGTTCACCGTGGCGGATCCGGAGGACGTGCCGGAGGGACGCGACTTCACGGACGTCCTGAACCCCGAGTCGCTGGTGGTCCGCCTGGGATGGGTCGAACCCAGCGTGGCGGACGATCCGCCCGGTACGGCCTACCAGTTCGAGCGGCTCGGTTACTTCGTGAGTGACACGGAGGACTCGAAGCCGGGCGCGCTGGTGTTCAACCGGACGGTGACGCTGCGCGACACGTGGAAAGTGAAGATGGCGGAGAAGAGCGTCGTCTCGGACTCTCAGGTTGCGGAGTTCAAGGACGCCGAGGGGCGGCCGATGAAGCCCACCGTTCCCGACCGCCAGGACACCGGGCAGGCCGCGAAGCCGGCCGAGCGCCCTGCACATCACCACCATCACCACCACCACCACGGTCACGGCCACGGCCCCACCGAGGCCGAGAAGGCCATCCGTGACCGACGCCGTCCCGGCCGCGAGGCCGAGCGCTTCGACCGCTACGTGGGGCTCGAGGTGCCGATCCTGGACGCGGACGTGATCGCCCGCGAGGACGCGCTCGCGACGCTGATGGACGACGCGCTGGCCGGTCCCGCCGAGCCGAGCGCGCTGGCCAAGTGGATCGTCAACGACGTGCGGCGCGAGACCAAGGACCGGCCGCTGCGGTTGACGGGCAGGGCGTTCGCGGAGCTGGTGGCGCTGGTGGAGACGGAGGAGATCACGACCGGCGTCGGACGCGAGGCCCTCGCGGAGCTGCTGGAGACGGGGGGGGATCCGCGCGACGTCGCGCTCCGGATCGCGGCCGCCCGGGTGGACGACCGCTCCGACCTGGCGCCGCTCGTGGAGCGCCTGCTGGCCGACCATCCCGACAAGGCGACGGCGCTCAAGGAAGGCCGCGACAGCCTGATGGGGTTCTTCGTCGGCGAGGCCAAGAAGGCGACGCAGGGCAAGGCCGACCCGCGGCTCGTGCAGGAGATCGTGCGGGAGAAGCTGTAGGGAAGGTCTGCACAAGCGGGGCACCCCGCGTTCGAAGCGCCGCGGCCCCGGGGACCCGCCGGTCAGCCGGTCAGACGGCGTTCTGCTCCGCGTCCGTTCGGCGTTCCCCGTCCAGGGGCACCGGACGCAGCAGCCGCTCGCGCGGTGCGCCGTCGGGACCGAACAGGCGCTTGAACGTGAACGCCTCCGGCGTCGGTCCCTCCCGGTCCAGCCGCTCCAGTCGCGCCCGTGCTTCTTCGATCGTCGGCAGCGTGCCCGCGGGGATCCACCACAACGCCAGGTGCGCGCCGTCGAACCGCTCGAACCACCGGCGCCGGGCCCGGAACGGCTCCAGGTGTCCGGACCGGTAGGTGTACGCGAAGAGCGACTCCAGATCCTCCCACACGCTCAGGTTGAAGAGGACGCGGGAATCCGAGTAGGCCCTGACGCCGGTCGAGTCGCCTTCGGGGGTCTGCAGGCGCCACACGAACCCCGGACTGCCGTCGGCCTCCGCGTTCACGCGGCCGATCTGGACCACGAAGTCCGCCATGGCCGGATCATCCAGGGACGCCATCATCCGGGCCACGTTCACCTGCGCCAGGTGGAACCCCTCCGGTGCGCCGCGCCCTTCGCTCACTGCGGATCCTCCGGTCCACGGAACTCGTTCGGCTCGCCTGCCTCCAATACGCGCTCTGCTCCGCTACGTGGCAGCGTCCGGCGTGCCGAGTGCTCCGCGAGCGCCAGCGCGAGCTCGGCCGCGAACTCCTCGGCACGCAGGCGGTCGCGCCGACGGACGGGCAGGATCAGCTCGCCCGGGTGATCCAACGCCAGCCCCCCCTCTCCCGCGAACGCTTCGAAGGCACCCAGGTCCGCGGCCACCAACACCAGCCGCGGGCGCACCCACCACGTCAGCCGGCCCGGTGGCACGTGCGCGCCGGCCACGCGCTCGAGCGGGACGCGCACGGCGCGGACTGCTTCGACCTCCCGATCCGTGCGGATGGTCCCGCCGATGTGGTCGGTCTTCCGGGCCCGGCGCCACTCGATCGTGACGTGCCCGTCCGCCAGGCGCAGGAGGCCGTGCACCGTCTCCTGCGTGCTGATCACGGTGCTCGCCTTGATCTCGTCGCTACCGCGACGCAGCAGGAACGGAAGCGAAGCGTGGTGGGACAGGACCTGCCCTCCGTGGTACGGACCGGTTGCCGGACCCCGCGCGGGTGCCCGACCGGCTCAGTCGTTCAGCAGATACCCGAAGATCAGGGGAGCCACGATGGATGCGTCCGACTTCACCAGGAACTTGGGCGTGTCGGGCGCGAGCTTCCCCCACGTGATCTTCTCGTTGGGGACCGCACCGGAATAGCCGCCGTACGAGACCTCGGCATCGGTGATCTGACAGAAATAGCCCCAGAACGGGACGTCCCGCTCCAGATCCTGGATGATGCACGGCACCGCGCAGATGGCGAAGTCGCCGGCGATGCCGCCCCCGATCTGGAAGAACCCCACCGAGGGGGTCCCCTCCGCGGCGCCGTGGTTCTTCAGGTACCACTCCACCAGGTGGTGGAACTGCTCGGTGCCGCTCTTCACACAGGAATGATCCGGCAGCGTGCCGTCGATCACCCGGGCTGCGAAGATGTTGCCCGTGGTCGAATCCTCCCAGCCGGGCGCGTAGACGGGGATGTTCTTCTCCATCGCCGCCACCAACCAGGAATCCGCGCGGTCCACCTGGAAGTGCTCATCCAGATTCCCCGTGCGCAGCACCTCCATCAGGAACTGGGCGGGCGAACGGCGGATGCCGTTCGTCGCGGCGTGGGTCCACTGGTCCAGCAGCTCCTTCTCCAGGTGCCGCACGACATCCTCGGGGATGCACGTGTCGGTCACGCGGTTCATGCCGCGCTCGTAGAGGGCCTGCTCGTCCGCCGCCGAGAGGGCCCGCCAGTCGTGGATGATCTCGTAGGTGTTCTGCCCCACGAGGTTGAAGACGTCCTCCTCGAGGTTGGCGCCCGTGCAGGAGATCGCGTGCACCATATCCGCGCGGATCATGCGCGCCAGGATCACGCCCAGCTCACCGGTCGACATCGCGCCGGCCAACGACACCAGCATCTTGCCGCCGTCCGCGATGTGCCGCTCGTAGGCCTGCGCCGCCCAGAGGGCCTCGCGGGCGTTGAAGTGCCGGTAGTGCTTCTCCATGAACTCGCGGACACTGCTCATCGCGGGCCGTCTCCCTCCTGCTCTGCGCCGGGGCGCGGGTGGATGAGGACCTCCCCGTGGAGGCCTCCGGTGAAGCGGCCGTCCTGGATCGCAGGACGACCATTGACGAAGACATGCACCATGCCTTCCGCGAGCTGGTGCGGCTGGGTGTAGGTGGCCGCATCGCGGACCGCGGACAGGTCGAAGACCACCACGTCCGCCATCAGGCCCGGCTCGATCCGGCCCCGGTCCGGGATGCCGAACACCTGGGCCGGCAGGCCGGTCATGCTGTGGATGGCCTGGGGCAGATCGACCACGCCCTCCTCGACCACATAGCGGCGGATCTTGCGCGGGAAGGCACCGTAGGAGCGCGGGTGCGGCACGCCTTCGTTCATGGGCACCAGGTCGCCGTCCGACGACGTCATGGTCCACGGCTGGACCATGAAGGCGCGCACGTCGTCCTCGCTCATGTTGAAGGAGACGATCGAAGCCGAGCCCCCCTCGATCAGGTCCAGCGCCACGTCCAGCGCCGGCCGTCCGCGTTCGGTGGCCAGGTCGGAGAGCTTGCGGCCTTCGATGGCCGGATCCGGCGTGTAGCGGCGGAACTGGATCCGGTCCGCGCCACCGCGGCGGGCCAGGTTCTCCTCCATCTCGGCGCGGATCCGGGCGCGGGTCGCGCGGTCCGCCAACCTTTCCCGGAGGGCGTCGCGGCCGCCGGCCTGGGCCCACCGGGGCAGCAACGCCGCGTCCAGGCCCGTGGCGGAGGCCTCGTACGGGTACTGGTCCGCCCAGACCTGGAGGCCCTCGTCCTCACGCGCGGCCCGGATGTGCTCGATGATCTCCGTCGACGTGCCCCAGACCGGCGGCCCCAACGCCTTGATGTGCGTCACCACGGCCGGGATGCCCGCCTGGCGCGCCACGTCGATCACCTCGTCCACGGCCGCCACGACCCCGACCGTGTAGCTGGACTCGTCACGGATGTGGCTCTCGTACGCACCGCCGTACTCCGCCACCACCCTGGCCAGCGCGATGATCTCGTCGGGCTTGGAGAACGAGCCGGGCGCGTAGAACGTCCCGCTGGAGAGGCCCCACGCGCCGTTCTCCATCGCGACGCGCACCAGCTCCTCCATCCGGGCGAGCTCCTCGGGGCTGGGCGCGCGGTCTTCGCTGCCCAGCACCTCGCCGCGCACGCTCCCGTGGGAGATGAACTGCGCGGCATTGACGCCGAGTCCGTGCTCCAGGAGCGCCGCCTGCTGCTCGACGAGGTCGACCGGGCCGCCGCCGTCCGGGTTCACGAAGACCGTGGTGAGCCCCTGTGCCAGCAGCGGCTGGGCGTGGCTGAGCCCGGAGCTGGCCAGGCCGGGCCCCGAGTGGGAGTGGACGTCGATGAAGCCGGGCGCCACGACGAGACCCGTCGCGTCGATGCGGGTGGTGGCGGCCGCGTCGGCGAGATCCCCCACCGCGGCGATCCGTCCCTCCTTCAAGGCCACGTCGGCTTCGCGCGCGGGCGCCCCGGTGCCGTCGACCAGCGAGCCTCCCTGGATCACCACGTCGTACGTCTCGCCGGCATCGCCGCAGGCGGCCAACAGCACCGCCGCAGCCAACCACGATCGCTTCACGGTCGACCTCCTTCGTTCATCACGCCCGCCGCCGCGCCGCCCCAGCGCGGATCGGCCACACCCCACAAAGTGCCGTCCGGCTCGATGCCGACGGCGTGCACCCGGGAGAACGAGGTTGCGCTCGGGTTGCGCTCCGCGTCGATCTCCAGGGCCTGCAGCAGGGCGAGCGCGGAGGACGCCTCCCAGGATGCGACGGGGCTCGTCTCCAGCTCCCAGGGGCCAGGTCCGGAGCGGCTCATGTTGGGGAAGAAGCGGGCACCCGCCACCGCGTCCGGCAGGGACTGCCCGCGATCGATGAGCCGACTGGCGACCTCGGTGACTCCGGCGATGATGCGCAGGCCACCGGCCGCCCCGAGCGCCCAGCGCGGCCGCTCGTCCTGCAGGATCAGGAAGGGCGAGATCGCCGACCCCGCGCGCTGCCCGCGCGCGATGGGGCCGAGATAGCCGCCCAGTGTGGCCGCATAGAGGAACCCGAGCCCGGGTGCGGCCACCTTCGCACCCATCGCGGGCCCGAGCGACTGGGTGAGCGCGATGACGCGACCGTCGGCGTCGGCCGCGGTCAGATGGGTGGTGTGCCGATGCTCCGACCAGAAGTCGGGGATCCCCGCCGGAAGCGCGAGGCCCAGCCCGCCCGCGGTGACGGCGGCCGACGTGGGCAGGCGGATCTCGCGCGCGCGCCGCGCCGCCCACTCCTTGGAGGTGAGCACGTCCGCCCGCTCCTCTTCGAGCTGCACACCGCCGTAGTAGTCCTCGAAGCCCAGCACGAGCGCCTGGCCCACCACGGCCATCCAGGCCTCCTCGTCGAGCGCGGGCACGTCGAGGTTCTCCAGGATGTGCAGGATCTCGATCACCGTGCCCCCGCCCGCGGGGACATCGGAGCCGGCGAGGCCGTACCCGCGATAGGAGCCGCGCAGCACGCGGGAGTCGACCGCCCGGTACTGGGCCAGGTCGGCCAGTGTGACGAACCCGCCGTGCGCCTCCATGTCGTCGACGATCTGCTCGGCGATGGCGCCCTCGTAGAACACGCTGCGACCTTCGGCGGCGATGCGCTCCAACGTGCGGGCCAGATCCTCCTGGACGAGCCGGTCGCCGGGGCCGTACGGCGTGCCGTCCTCCTTGAAGAAGTAGGCCAGGGCGCCTTCGGATTCCGCGAGCCGCTCGGCGGTGGAGCGGATGTGACCGCCCACCTCCTCGTCCAGCACGAAGCCCCGGCGCGCGTATTCGATGGCCGGCGCCATCACCTGCGCGAGCGGGAGCGCGCCCCAGCTCTCGTGCACCTCCAGCGCGCCGGCCACCATGCCGGGGATGCCGATGGTGGCGTAGCCGTAGGAGGCCTCGGGCGCGTTGTCCGAGTCGTACGCCAGGGGCGCCTGCGTGGTGGCGTCGATGGCGCGCAGGGTGCCGTCCACGTCGTGCGCGAGCACCTGCATGCGGCCACCCAGCGAGGACATGCTGGGCTCCACCACCGCCAGCGCGAACGATGCGGCCACGGCCGCGTCGGCGGCGTTGCCACCGGCCTCGAACATCCGCACCCCGGCCGCGGTGGCCAGGGGAGAGGCGGTCGACAGCATGCCCCGGTCCGCCCGGGCGACCTTCTCCGTGGACGGGAGTGCGGTCCGCGGCGCGGGCGCTCCCCGCTCGCAGCCGGCGACGAGCACCGACAGGAACAGGAGCGCGGAGACGGCGGGGCGGGGCCTCGGGCCCCCGATGGGTGTGGCGGACATTCGCGAAGGACGAGGCGAGGGCTGGAAACGTCGCTCAAGTGTGGCGGAACGCCCTGGCCGGGGCAACCAAGCCGCGCTCGGTTGTGGGGGCTTCCTCCCTTGTCGATCTTCCCCCCATGCGCACGCACGAGGAGCTCCGGCGAGCGGTGGGCGCGCTCGACGGCCGGAGCTACAAGGCATACAAGTCGATCGAGGGGGAGTGGTCGTTCGGATCGTTCGGGATCCGCATCGATCACGTCCAGGCCGATCCGTTCGCCGAGCCGACGCGGGTCCGCGCGTTCGTGCCCCCCGACATGGCCCGCATCCCCGAGCCGATGCGGCACGGCCGCGCCCGCGCCGACGGGATCGCCGCGTGGCTGGCGCGCCGCTTCGCGCGAGTGGCGGACCTGGAGTCCAAGGCACGCGGCACCGGCAAGAGCGGCCTCATCCGCTTGAACGCGCCGGGACAGGAGGTGCTGCGGCAGACCGCGGTGCAGCTCGGGCCGGACGGCAGCATCCAGGCCCGCTTCACGGTGGGGCTCCCGGCGTATGGCCGGCGCATCCGCGGGAAGGCCGCCGCCGAGCTCCTGTGCGAGGACGTGCCCGCGACCATCTGGCGTGCCCTGCGCTGGGACCAGTACGACCCGGCCGAGCTGCGGACCCACGCGGAGACGAACGAGGACGCCGAGTACCTGCGCGAGTGGCTCTCGGAGCTGGGGCTGGTCGCGTTCGTGGGGGACGGCGCGATCCTCCCGCGCGCCTCGGGCGTGAGCGCGCTTCCCCTCCGGTCCGGTCCCGTCGTGCCGTTCGATTCCCCGCCGGAGCTCCGCGTCACGGCCGAGCTTCCCAACCGCGGACGGATCACGGGCATGGGGGTCCCGGAGGGCGTCACGCTCGTGGTGGGCGGCGGATTCCATGGCAAGAGCACGCTGCTGCAGGCGCTCCAATGGGGTGTGTACAACCACCGCCCGGGAGACGGGCGCGAGTTCGTGGTCTCCAGCGCCTCGACGGTGAAGGTGCGGGCGGAGGACGGTCGCTCCGTGTCCGGTGTGGACATCTCGCCGTTCATCGCGGACCTGCCGCTGGGCCGCGATACGCGGTTCTTCTCCACGCCCAATGCGTCCGGCTCCACCAGCCAGGCGGCCGGCATCCTGGAGGCGGTGGAGGCGGGCGCCCACACCCTCCTCGTGGACGAGGACACCGCCGCGACCAACTTCATGATCCGCGATCACCGGATGCAGGCGCTCGTGCCCAAGGAGCTCGAGCCCATCACGCCGTTCATCGACCGCGTGCGACAGCTCTACGACGAGCACGGCGTCAGCTCGGTGATCGTGGTCGGCGGGAGCGGGGACTACCTGGACGTGGCCGACACCGTGATCGCCATGGAGGAGTACACGCCGCGACTGGTGACGGCCAAAGCCCGCCAGATCGCGTCCATCTTCCCCACCGGACGCGTCAGCGAGGTCAGCGGTCCCATGGGTCGGCGGCCACCCCGCGTCCCGGAGCCGGGCTCGGTGAGCGCGCGGCACGGACGGCGCAGCGCCAACGTCCGCCTGCATGGACGCTCGCACTTCCGGTTCGGCGCGGACGACATCGACCTGAGCGCCGTCGAGCAGCTCGCCTCGGTGTCGCAGACGCGGGCCGTGGCGCTGGCGCTCCTGCTGGCCAGCGAGCGCTTCGTGGACGGCCAGCACACCGTCCCGCAGATCCTGGGGCTGGTCCTGGAGGAGATCGACCGCCGGGGCCTCGACGCGCTCGATTCGAGGATGGTGGGCGATCTGGCCGAGTTCCGCCGCTTCGAGCTGGCGGCGGCCCTCAACCGGCTGCGCTCCCTGCGGGTGCGGGCTCCGGACGCTCCATCGACGTGAGCGGGGCGTCCCGCCTCAGCACCGGTCGGCGCGCATGGACGTACTGGAGCGCCGACACGGGGTGGACGCTCGGCCTCGACGGCCGGCCCCATCTGAGCAGGCTCACCCTGGAGGGTTCGCCGGTCCACGTCGACGCGGCCGGCCCGGGATGGCTTCGGGGCCGAAGTCGACCGGACGGCCCGACCGTGACGGTCTTCGTCCCGGTGCGCGCTCCGGCGCTCCTGCTCCGCATCGAGTCGGGTCCCGGGCAGCCGATCCCCTCGCTCGGGACCACCGGCAGGGTGGCGGTGCCCTCCCTCCCGGCGGAGGCCACCGGGACGGTGCACCTGGGCCTGTCGCCCGCCGGTGCCGGATGGCGGGGCGCGGGGTGGAGCACGGGCCCGTGGCCCCTGGGACTCGGAGACCCGGAGCAGGTCCCCGAGCGCATCCGGCGGGAACGCGCCACCGCCCTGGCCCGCCGGACCCGGTTGGCGATCGCGGAGATCGATCCCGCGCGCCCCTGGGGGCAGGCCCTGGAGCGAGCGCTCGCCGGCGTCGACGGATGGGTGACCGCCGACGCCGCCGGGGCGCCCGTGGCCGTGGCCGCCTACGGACCCGAAGGTGCCCAGGCGGCCACGCCGGAGCAGCGGGCCGAGCTGGCCCGGGCGCTGTTGGCGCTGGGCGCGCCGGAGGACGTGCGGGCGTGGGCGGACGCGGGACAGCTGGACCCGGGTAGCGCAACGGCGTTGCGCCTGTGGACGGGTGGAGACGACCGCGAGTTGGGGGACTCCACGCAGCCCGAACCCGATCCCTTCGGACGGCTCCCTCCGCCCCCCTCGCCCGACGACGGGTCCGTGCCCGCCCACGTGGCCCAGGCCCGCGCCCTGCTCCACGTGCTGCACGCTCTGCTGGGGCTCCGCCCCGATGCCCCCTATGCGCGCGTCGGGCTGGCACCCCGCTGCCCGACCGGCTGGTCGGGCTACCGGCTGGAAGGCCTCAGGGTGGGCAACGGCGAGATGGCCTTCCGGTATCGCGGGCCGGGGCCCCATCGCTTCGAGACCGAGCAGACCTGGGGCGTCACCCCGCTCTCGGTGGTCCTGGAGGCCTGGCTGCCGGTGCCTCCGGACGCGGTGGTGGTGCTGGACGGGCAGCCGGCCGAGCCCACCCGGGAGCCGGAACCCGGCGGGACCCGCTTCCGGCTCCAGCTCCCCCTGGAGGCGCCCCGGACGCTCGAGATCTCCCCGGGGACCCCGACTGCCGAAGACCCATAACTCGTTTCCCTGGAATGCTTTGACACCAAAATAAACAGATGTGGAAAACCTGGGGAGTTGATACACGGATGTTTCATTACTCTGGCGGCCCCGAAACCGTGCGGGTAAATTGGGCGTGGTTCAAACCCGCCTAGTTTCACCTTCCCAGGGGGGATCGAGTTGGAAGATCAGGTCGCCATCGACGCGAAGAGGATCCTGCTCCGCTACGGAGCGCCGATCGCCATCCTCGACAAGATCGCCGTGAAGGAGCGCATCGCCTTCGCCCGCCAGGTCACGCGCACCGCGCTGGCCGAGCGTGGTCCGCGGCTCAAGGAATTGCTTGCGGAGGGCGGCTACCTCAGCGCGTGAGGTTCCCGTCCACGAGGACGCCATCGACGGGGGGGCCGGTCTCGACCGGGCCCCCCGTCGCACGTCCGGCCCCGGGCACGGGAACGCAGGACGACGCCGTGGGCGGCGGCGCTCCTCCCGGCGGAGCGGGCTCCGCCGTGCTCAGGCCACCCAGACGGTCTTCGCGTTCACGAACTCGAGGATGCCCTGGCGCCCCAGCTCGCGACCATACCCGCTGTCCTTGATGCCGCCGAACGGGAGACGGGGATCCGAGCGCACGAACGCGTTCACGAAGCACGAGCCGGCCTCCAGCTCGTCCCGCGCGATCCGCTCCCCCTCCTCCACGTCCCCGGTGAACACCGCCGCCCCCAGGCCGAACGAGGTGGCATTCGCGATCCGGATCGCGTGCTTCCGGTCCCGGGCCGGCAGGATCGAGGCGACCGGCCCGAACAGCTCCTCCCGGAAGGCCGGCATCCCCCGCTTCACGTCCGCCAGGACGGTGGGGGGATAGAACCACCCCGGTCCCTCCGGCACCTCCCCACCCAGGAGGCAGCGAGCGCCCTTCTCCACGGACCGTCGCACCTGGTCGTGCAGGTCGTCGCGCAGGTCCTCGCGGGCCTGCGGCCCCACGTCGGTGTCCCCGTCCAGCGGGTCTCCCATGCGGGCGGCGCGCATGTGCTCCACCACCGCCTCGGTGAAGGCGTCGCGCACCGCGTCGACCACCACGAATCGCTTGGCCGCGATGCAGCTCTGGCCGGAGTTGATGAGGCGGCTGTGGACGCACGTCCGCGCCGCCGCGTCGAGGTCCGCATCCTCGAGCACCACGTAGGGATCGCTTCCGCCCAGCTCGAGCACCGTCTTCTTCAAGGCCGCTCCGGCCTGTCGGGCGACGGCCTTCCCCGCGCGGGTGCTCCCGGTCAGCGTCACGGCGCGCACGGTTCCGGACCGGATGAGCGTGCCCACCTGCCGGTTGGTCACGAACAGGTTCCGGAAGCAGCCCTCGGGGAACCCCGCCTCGGTGAACAGACGCTCGAGGCGCTGCCCGCAGCCGGGCACGTTGGCGGCATGCTTGAGCAGGACGGTGTTGCCGGCCATCAGCGCGGGCGCGGCGAACCGGATCACCTGCCAGTAGGGGAAATTCCACGGCATCACCGCCAGCACCGGACCCAGGGGCCGGTAGGCGACATAGCTCCTCGACGCGTCCGTATCGGCCGACTCGTCGGCGAGGAAGCGCTCGGCGTGCTCGGCGTAGTAGTCGCAGGCCCACGCGCACTTCTCGGCCTCGGACTCCCCCGCCCGGATGGGCTTGCCCATCTCCTCCGCCATCAGCCGGCCGTGCTCGGTCTTCTGCTCCCTGAGGAGCGCGGCCACGCGGCGTAGGAGCCGGGCCCGCTCGTCGAAGCCCGTACCCCGCCAGGTGGCGAAGGCCGACTCCGCCGTGCGGAGCACCGAGCGCAGGTCGGCGGTGGGCAGGCAGTCCCACGTGCCGGTCTGCTGCCCCGTGGCCGGATTGATCGAGACGTACTTGCTCATGGTGGTCCTCCCCTCCTGCGGGCGGTCGGACCGCGCCCGGCGCCGTCGTCCAGCGGGCGCGCCGAGCGGGTGCGGTGGGATCGAAGCGGAAAGCCCCTCCCTGCAACGTCGCAGAGAGGGGCCTCATGGACCACCCACACCGGCGGCGCGCCCTGCGCGCCATCCCGACCTCCCGTCGCCACCCACCCGGAAGGGCCGCCCGTCCGTCCTGTCTGTCGAGCCCTTCCCGGGCGAGTCCTCCGCCGGGGCAACTCAGGAACGGCTCGACGGGGGGACAGGGGGCAAGGCCCGTGCCCGGTCCGGATCGGGAATCTGGCGCCGTTGCGCCGATTCCGGTGTCCCACGCGGAGGACGGCCAACGCCGTGTAGGGAGGTCACCCCTCGCCGGAAGCGGATGTTTCCCCGCTTCCCCAGGCGGACAACCCGGACGATACTTCCGAATGCCCAACAGACCGCTGTCCCGGTCCGTCGAGGACTACCTCAAGGCGATCTACGCCCTCAACCAGCGTGGAGGGCCCGCCCTCACCAACGCGTTGGCGGAGGCGTTGGACGTGCAGCCGGCGTCGGTCACGGGCATGGTCAAGCGCCTGGCCGAGGGTGGGTGGGTCGAACACGAGCCGTACCGGGGCGTGCGCCTGACGGACCTCGGAACCCGGGCCGCGCTGAAGGTCGTGCGCCGCCACCGCATCATCGAGACGTATCTCACGCGGGTGCTCAACTACTCGTGGGACCACGTCCACGACGAAGCGGAGCGGCTGGAGCACGCAGCCTCGGACGAGCTGATCGAGCGCATGGCGCAGGCGCTGGAGAATCCGCTGTACGATCCCCACGGCGCGCCGATTCCGAGTCGCACCGGCGAGATCGAGCCGGTGGCTCGCGATACGCTGGCCGACGTCGGGGCGGGGACGGAGGGGACCGTCCGCGAAGTGCACGACGACGACGGGGCCCAGCTGCGTCGGCTGCAGAGCGTGGGCCTGCTCCCCGGAGCCCGCTTCACGGTCCGCTCGCGCGACGGGGATGGCTGCCTGGACATCGAGGTGGACGAGGCGGTCCACACCGTCTGCGCCGATCTCGCGCAGCACGTGTTCGTGACGGTCGCCTGAAGACTCCGGCGTTGATCGCGCCCCGGTGGCGCTCCGCGCTTCCGTGGGCGCGGCGCGCGGGCTCACGGTCGGGGACCGTCACCACCGCCTGACCGCCGCGACCGTCACGGCACGATCAGCGCCTTCGTCACCCGCAAGGCCTCGACATCGGCCAGGGCCTCTCCCGCCCGCTCGATCGGATAGCGTCCCCCCACGATCCGTGCGAACGGGATCCGGTGCCGCGCGACCAACGGCAGGGAGCGCGCGATGTGGCTGAAGTCCGTGCCCCACTGACCCACGATGCGCGCGTGCTTCCGGTTGATGTCCGTGTGGGCGTTGATCTCGACGGCACCCGCATCGGTGTAGTGGCCGGCGATCGTGTAGCAGCCGCCGTCCCGCAGCAGCGCCAGACCCTCGGGCACGGCCGCCCGGGCCCCGCTGGCTTCGATGACCACGTCGGCGCCTCGGCCGGAGGTCGCGTCCCGCACTGCGGCCAGACGCGCCTCCGGGTCCGTCCCCGACACGGACAGGACGGTGTCGGCGCCGAAGCCGAGCGCCAACGATCGACGATCCTCGGGATCGCCGATCGCCAGGATGCGTCCCGCTCCGCGCAGGTGCGCGAACGCCACCGCCGACAGACCCACAGGACCGATGCCCTGCACGACCACCGTGTCGCCCATGGCGAGCCCGCTCCGCTCCACGGCCGCGAAGCCGGTGAAGAGCCCGCAGCCCCCGCCGATGACATCGTCCGCCGAGAGCGCCTCCGGCAGCTTGACGGCCAGCACGCCGGGCTTCAGGTGGATGCGCTCCGCCCAGCCCCCCAGCGGACCCTCGTCCACGGTGTAGGTGATGCCGTACACCTTGCGGGACGCACACCGATTGGATTGATGGGCCACGCGGCAGTAGAAACAGCGATGACACGTCTCGTGGACGTCGAGGAACGTGACCACGTCGCCGTCCCCGAGCGGCTGGCCCAGCGCATCCCGATCCACCCCGCGGCGTTCCAGCACGCGGCCCACGCTCACGTGACCGGGGACGATCGGGTACGGCACACCGGCGAGACGTCCGTGCAGCAGGTGCACGTCGGTGCCGCACACCTCGCTGGCGATCGTCTCGAGCAGGATGCTGCCCGGCTCGAGGTCGGGATCGGGAAGCGAGCGGATCTCGAGGGGCTGGCCCGGCCCCGTCATGACTGCGGCTTTGATGGGCATGGCGGGAGAAGGTAGCGCCGACTAGTCGAGCACGCAGGCCGGTCGGTTGGGCGTCGGGAAGTCCTGGTCCATGAAGAGGAAGCGCTGCACGTAGGAGGCGAACACCCCGAAGCCGTCCCCCTGCAGGCTCGGCACGCGGACCGGGCCGGACGGGTTGAAGTTCCCGCCCCGCACCCAGTTCACGTAGTTGCGATCCGCCGCAGCGATGAAGACCACGGCTCCCGTATAGGGCGGCAGACCCTTCTGGAGCTGGAGCGCCACGTCGCGGTCGAGGTCGAAGCGGTCGAACACACCGAACTCGGACGGGAAGACGATGGTGGTATCGTCGGCGGAGACCGCCAGACCGAGCAGCTCCAGGGGTTCGGCGAAGTCCTCCCCCTGGTAGTTGGAGAGGCCCGCGATGGAGGTCTCCGCGACATAGGCCCACACGCCGTCGGAGCGCGTCCAGGCCACCTCCACCAGCGTGTCGCTGGGCAGCGCGCAGCGCGTTCCGGACGGCGTGGGCCGGATGAAGTCGAACGCGCCCGGCACGGTGGTGCGCCCGTCCAGCCGCCGGCCGTCGGCCGTCTCGATGGTCACAGTGAGCGGATCGCCCGGCTGCACCCGCGCCGCCTCCGGGAGCGTGGAGGCGTAGCACAAGGCCGCGCCGGGCGCGGACGCGCCTTCGGGGAGCTCGCGACACCGATCCGTGTCCACCGGACCCAGCGTGAACGCGCTTCCGTTCTCGACCTGCAGCCGGATGGAGGCGGTCGGGATGGGGGCCGTGTAGCGCGTGCTGTGCAGCAGCGCGAGGACCTCGGGCGCCGGATCTCCGACCCGCACGAAGACCTCGGCGATCAGCACGTCCTCCGGCTCGGCGACGACCGTATCGGTGAGGGTACAGCCCACGCTCGCCGATGCGAAGGCCAGAACGGCCGTCAGCCCACGGCGCCTCATCGGAAGTTGATCTCCACGCCGAACGTGGGGAGCACCGGGAACATGGACACGCCACTGCGCGTGGGGGTCGCGGAGTCGTACTCGTAGAAGTAGAAGAGCACGTTCTTGCGATTGTAGACGTTCAGGATGTCCAGGTGGGGCGTGACGCGACCCCACGGCTTCACGAACGTCTTGCGGAAGCTCACGTCCAGTCGATGGTAGGCCGGATAGCGATCGCCGTTGCGCGGGCCCAGGATCACGCCGTAGTCGCCGAGGCCACCATCGGGCGGCCACTGGAGGCGACCGTCCAGGGTGAGCTGCGGCGAGTAGTAGGCGAAGCCACCGAGCGGGCGGGTGTAGGGTAGTCCCGTACCCAGGTTCCAGCGCAGACCGCCCTCGATGCCGCGCGGAAGCGGCAGCGTGAGGACCAGGTCGGCGTCCAGGCGCCGGTCGAAGATGGGTGCATACTCCAGCAGCGGAGCGGGATCGAGGCCGCTGTTGAAGTCGGGAAAGGTGCGCGTGGCCCGCAGCCAGGACAGCGCCAGCCAGCCCGTGATGCCTTCCCCGGACTTCCGGACGAACAGGTCCACCCCGTAGGACCGCCCCGTCCCCGGGAGGAAGTCGTCCAGGTCGTCGTTGGGATCCTCGGCGAGGTTGGTGGTGATCACCCCATCGAAGTCGCGCCCGTAGGCCTCCACGGACACGAACCAGTCCTCCATCGGATACCCTTCCACACCGAACTGCACCTGCTCCGAGGTGACGACGGGCGCGCGTTCTCCGCTGAGCACCCACACGTCCAGACCGAGCGGCAGCTCCTCGTCGCGGATGGAGTGCAGGAACTGCGTGTAGCGACCCACGGAGGCCTTGGCGGCCCAATCGCGTCCGAGGAAGAAGCGCTTGACGGCGACACGCGGCCCGAGCTGCATCGTCGCCCGGCCGGGATCCGCCAGCCAGCCGTCCACCCGTGTGCCCAGCTCCACCACCCACCGCTCGGCCGTGCGCCAGGTCCCCTGCACGAATCCACCGAGCAGCCACCCGTTGCCACGACCCGCGGCGAACTCGGTTCCTCCCGACGCGGCCCGGTTGTCATACGTGAGCCGTTCGGTCTTCACGCCACCCTTCAGCGTCCAGTGGTGCCAGGGCCGCGACTGGGCCTCACCGCTCAGCGTGAGCAGGTTGACGGCGCTGCGGAACTCGGTGTCTCCGAAGTCCGGGAAGACGAGGTCGGTACTGAACCGGGACAGGCCGGCGCGCACGTCGAAGGAGCTGCCGTCGGGGCGCGGCTGCGACCAGCGTGCGCCGAACACGTCGTTGCCCCACCCCCAGTCCACCTTGAGCGGGAAGTCCTCGTCGTCGAGCTGCGTGAAGTCGATCACGTCGCGCCCGGTGTAGCCCGTCACCGTGAGGCGGCCTCCCCCCGGCGTCCATCCTTCGAAGATCCCTTGCAGGTCCGTGAGATGGTACGGGAAGGCGGTGACCGGCTTGAGGAGCAGGTCGAAGTAGGAGCGCCGTCCTGAGACCCGCCAGCGCGAGCTGCTCAGGCCGAGACGCTCGTCCCACGTGTCGGGCAGACCGCCGCCCACCGCGACGCGACTGGCCAGGAGGGAGATGCCGGCGTCCACGTCCCAGTCGCCGTCTCCGGCGTCGCTCTCGATGGCCAGGACCGACGACACCCGCCCCCCGTACTCGGCGGGGAAGCCCCCGGCGAACAGCTCGGCCCGCGCCACCATGTCGGCGTTGAACACCGAGAAGAGCCCCCCGAGGTGGAACGGGTTGAAGATGGGGAGGCCGTCGAGGAGGATCAGGTTCTGGTCGGCGGAGCCACCGCGCACGTTGAACGCGCTGGAGAAGTCCGACGTGGAGACCACGCCGGGCAGCACCTCCACCGCGCGCAGCGGGTCGCTCTCCGCGACCCCGGGGATGGCCTCCAGGTCGGCTCCCGACAGCTCCTGGGAGGTCAGGCCCACGCGATCCTCGAAGCGGGCGCGTTCACGGCTGCGCTCCACGTCCACCGAGATGCCCTCGAGCTCCAGCGCCGCCTGTTGCAGCTCGAGGTCCACCGTCTGCACCGCCCCCGCGCGGATCTCCAGCGGTCGGGTCGTGAGCGTGAAGCCCAATCGTCCCGCGCGCAGATCGTAGCGCCCGGCCGGCAGGTCCTCGAGGCGGTAGTAGCCGACCCGGTCGGTCTCGGTGGTGCGGAACGCTGCCTCCTCTCCCGGGCGGAAGAGCTGCACCGCGGCGGCGAAGACGGCGGCGCCCTCCGCGTCGACGACGCGACCCTGGAGGGTGGCCAGCTGTGCGCTCGCACCGCCGGGCAGCAGTGCCCAGAGGAGAGGGACCAGACAGGTCGCGAGACGGCGGAGGCCGGTCGGCCGCGGATGCGGCCCGGTGAGCGGAATGCGCACGACGTCCATCGGACTCCCTGGAACCCCGTGGAGCCTCTGGTGGTCCGCCGGATCGGTGCCTGCTACCATCCCGCTCCGCCCGGGGACCATCCAGCCCAACCCGAAGAGGACCATGGACTTCCGCGCCCGCCTCGCCACCGCGTCCCGGCTTCGGCTCGCGATCGTGCCCACTCCGTTACGTCCCGTGCCGGCGCTGGAGCGCTGGCTGGACGCCTCGGTCGGCGCGGCCGCTCCGCGCCTGCTCGTCAAGCACGACGACCAGACCGGGTTCGGCCTCGGAGGCAACAAGGTCCGCAAGCTGGAATACGAGCTCGCACCGGATCGGCTCGAAGGCGTCACCTGTATCGTCACGACGGGAGGCCCGCAGTCGAACCACGCCCGCGTGACGGCCGCAGCGGCCGCGTGGCTGGGGCTGGAGTGCGTGATCGTCACCAACGGCGCGGCGCCGGAGCCCTTCCGCGGGAATGCCCTGCTGCAGCGGCGGTTCGGGGCGCGCATCGAGACGGTCTCCGGCCGCGACGAGCGGGCGCCCACCATGGAGCGCATCGCGGACGAGGTGGCCGCGGCGGGGGGACGGGCTCGGGTGGTGCCGCTCGGCGCGTCGACGGCGCACGGGGCGCTGGGGTATGTGCGCGCCTTCATGGAGCTGGACGACGAGCTCGAGCCCGGAGGCCCGCGCACCTGGGTCTTCGTGTCGGCCTCGTCCGGAGGCACCCTGGCCGGGCTGCACCTGGGACGCGCCCTTTGCGGGCGGGACGACGTGACCCTGGTGGCAGTCTCGGCCGATACGCCCGCGGGAGAGCTGCGGGCGGTCGCGGATCGTCTCGCCACCGAAGCGGCCACGCTGCTGGGGGTCGAGGCCCGACTCGACGCCGAGCGGCTCGTGGTGGTCGACGATCAGGTGGGGGAGGGATATGGGCTCCCCACCGCGGCCTCGACCGAGGCGGCCTCCGTGTTCGCGCGTCGGGCGGGCCTGATCCTGGACGACACCTACACGGCCAAGGCCGCGGCCGGCCTCCTCGCAGCCCTGCGGTCCGGCACCGTGGCCGCTCCCGACCGTGTCGTCTTCTGGCACACCGGGGGCTGGCCGGCCGTCTTCGCCTGACCCGATCCTCCCGGAGGAGGTCCCGCCTCCGGTTGGACGCGCAGGGAGCGGGAGCGCCGGCGTTCTCCGACGCGGCGGGCGCACAGAGCGAGGCCCCGCGCCCCGGCGGGGGAGCGGGGCCTCGACCCCATCCGGAATGGACGTGGGGGTCAGCGCACGCGCGTGATCTCGAGACGCGCGACCGGGTTGCGCCAGTCGTGGATGGACGGCGTGAGGTCTCCGCCTCCCTCGATGCCGTAGTGCCGGTGGACCCGGCCGTTCTCGGCCAGCGCCGGATTGCTCATGCCCGTCCCCGGCACCGTGCTCGGTACGCCGGACAGGCTGGGGCACGGAGGCACCAGGTCCGCGAACGACTCCGTGTTCACCTCCGTCCCCGCATCATAGGCGCGCGTCGACCACGAGCGCATCTCTCCGACCGCGCGTGGCAAGACCACCTTGTTCACGCCGGTGAACCCGTCGTTGGTGCAGATGAGCATCGAGACGAACGACAGCACCGGCTCCGCCCCGGGTGCGGAGATCTCGAACGTGCGGGCCGTTCCCGGCAACACCGGAGGCACCGGACCGAGCCCGACCTGCACGTCCCCCACGTGCGGGTCGGCGGAGAGCGCCATCACCAGGGGATCGATGTTGCCGTTCTCCGCGATCTGCTGCACACCTCCGCTCGCCGGCTGCCCCAGCGCGAAGACGGTGGTGGCCCAGCGATGGGTGGCGGCCACGGGCGGAGTGAAGGCCTGGTTGGCCGTCAGGTTGTGCACGGTCACCTCGTAGACGCGGACGTCGTCGGTCGCGTCCGTGTCGTGGG
>JAWKQN010000031.1 GCA_041390125.1 Gemmatimonadota bacterium
GGAACGCGCGGATCGTGGATGCGCGAGCCGCCACACCGCGAGCACCCGTCGATATCGCCATCCGCAGTGGCCGGATCGAGGCCATACGACCTGTCTCCGCCGACGCCTGGGCTGGCTCCGCCTCCATCGATGTGGGTGGGCATTTCGTTGTTCCGGGGTTCGTCGATCTCCACGTCCACCTGCCGCCCGACTCGGCGGTACAGGAAGCCATCCTGGATCGACTCGTCGAGCATGGCGTGACGACGATCCTCAATCCGGGCGCGCGGGTCGGATCCGGGATCGAGCTCAGGGACCGGATCGCCGGTGCGCCGCCGAGGATGCTCACCGCGGGCCCGATCATCGAACGCCGTGACCTCTCTGAGGCGTCAATGGACTGGGCGGTCCTCGTGGAGACGGAGGCCGAAGCCAGAGCCGAAGTCCGTCGCCAGATCGCTTCTGGAGTCGACTTCGTGAAGATCTACTCTGGAGTCTCTCCTGATCTGGCCGGGGTCGTGGTGGACGAGGCTGCACTGTCCGGTGTTCCGGTGATCGCGCACGCGGGGGCCACCTCCTGGACGCAAGCCGCACGGGCTGGGGTGTCCATGCTGGTGCACTCCGGCTACGGGACCCCCATGGACGAGATCGTGAACCTTCCGAATCCGGCTTCTGCTACGGATGCGGAGTGGTACGCCGGGTACGCGGACGCACCGAACGGAGCCGCATTCCGCGATCTTGTAGAGCTGCTGAAGGATCGTCAGGTGACCGTCGTCCCGACGTTGGCGATCACTCAAGCCGCGGGGCTCGGAAAGGACGCCAGCCTTCTCCCACGGTTCGAGACGCACCTCGCGCCGGAGACCGAGCTCCCAGGGTGGTGGCCGCATGGATGGGAGACGCGCCACCCGCAGTACGGCGACGACGTTGGCCCCGAGGAGGCCGCGCTACTGGAGCGCGTCTACTGGCCCGGCGTGCTGGGGATCGTGCGAGCGTTCCATGAGCAGGGGGTACGCCTCGGCGTCGGCACCGACGTGGGCAACGCCTGGATCACGCCGGGCGCCTCGTTCCATTATGAGATGAGTCTCTACGCCGACGCTGGCATCTCTCCGCACAGCATCCTCTCGATGGCCACGATGGGTGGTGCCGCTGCGCTCGGTCTGGCGGACTCGATAGGAACGGTCGAGGTCGGCAAGCTGGCTGACCTCGTTGTCCTGAGCGTCGATCCCACCCGGAGCATCGCGGCCACGCGAACGATCGAGATGGTCATCGCAGCCGGTCGGGTCGCTGCGCGGCACCGGTGACCGGACCAACGCCCTTCAATCGGGGCTGCCCACCGCCCCCATTCTGTGGACACATTGGGCTGGAACTACTTCATCGACGGCGGCCGGCATCCCCAGAGGCGGATCCCCCGGCGATGCCGGCCGATCGGAGCGGACCGGTCAACCCGCCTTGTTGAACATGTAGCGGGCGATCCGCCAGGCTCCGTCCTCCTGCGCGAACACGAAGAGCTCGCGGTTGGACTCCGGCGCCTCGGCGCCGGTCGCGTTCACGCGCACGGAGCCGTTCGATCGGGTCAGGGCAGTGGCGATGCCCTCGCCTCCCGCGATCTCGTCCACGGTGAACTCGATGTCGAGCGCGATGGTGTTGAAGATCGTCCGGTAGGTGGCGAGCACGGCATCGCGCCCGTCGGCCGTCGGGAAGCCCTGGGGCATGAAGATGCCGTTGGCGGAGTAGAGCTCAGCGATGCCCTCGGCGTCCGATGCATTGAGCAGGAGCTCGTAGTTCGCCAGGAGTGCGCGGATGCTCTCTTCGTGGTGTGTCATCGTGTCGCTCCATCCATTGCCTCCACGCGAGGAGTGTCGGGGTCTACGTGGTCTGCACGCGTGCGCCACGGGTGGATCACAGTTCGCGGTGCCCGACGCAGATGCCGCCTAGTGTCGGGGGATCTCTCCGCCGCGCTCGTCGAGCCAGTCACGGAACGAGTGGAGTTCCGGATTCAAGCGGCGAGACAGCTCCACATCCCTGGCGCCCGTGAATACGTCGTTGAAGTCGTGGTAGAACTGGAACATGTTCCCCATGTCGTCTGCCCCGGGGAACCCGAAGGAGCGGTAGGTATCGAACGGCACGGCGACATAGGTGACCGGTTCGCCGAGAGCTTCCCCAAGTGCGCTCGCCATCTCCGCGCCGGTCAGGTGCTCGCCCGCGATGCCGACGGTCTTCCCGATGAACGCATCGCCGCCCTGGAAGATCCCGAACGCACACCGTCCGATGTCGACCGCCGCGATCCCGGCGAGCTTGGCATCGCCCATGGGCAGCGCGAACACCAGACCGCCATCGTCGCCTCGCTGCGGCTCCATCCCGAAGTGGACGAGATTGTCCCAGTAGAAGGTCGTGAGGAGCAGCGTCGTGGGAACGCCTGCCTCGGCGAAGAAGGCGTCCGCCTGACCCTTCGCATCGAAGTGGGGCACCTTGAAGTGCTCCATCAGGGTCGGCATGCGGTCGTCCTCGAGCGGAATCCAGCGCCGCGTGTCCTCGAGCGTGGACCAGACGACGTGGCGGACGCCCGCTTCGCGAGCGGCCGTCGCCAGGTTCTTCGCCTGCGCCATCTCGCGCTCGGGGGACATGTGCTCCCAGTAGTTGGTGACGCAGAAGGCGCCGTGCGCGCCTGCGAACGCAGCGATCAGACTGTCCACATCATCGAGGTCGGCCTGCACCACCTCGGCGCCTGCTGCCGTCAGGGCCTGGGCCTTCTTCGAGGTCGCGTCTCTGGTGATCACTCGCGCGCGAAACCCACTGTCGGGATGGTCCAGGATCGCACGCACCAGGCCGCTGCCCTGGGAGCCCGTACCGCCGACCACCGCAATGACCTTCTCAGCCATGGTTCCTCTCCACTTCCTGGTAGGCTCCACGCGAGGAGCGAGGTCTCCGCAGGCGGCACGCGAGCGCCACGGGGGTTCAGTCGTCGAGCTGCTGCCCGACGGCCTCCAACAACGCTTCGAGCGTGTCCAGCTCGGCACGACTCAACGCCTTGAGCGAGGCGGCTGCCGCCTCGCCGACCTCCCGGTCAAGCCCGTCGAGCAGCGCACGCCCGTGCCGGGTGATCGAACTCACCCGGCTCCGTCGGTCCTCCGACGAGCGCTGGGTCGTCACGGCACCCATCTGCGTGAGTCCGGAGAGGATCCGGGTGAGGTCCGGCTCCCGGGTCACCATGCGATCTCCGATCCCGCTCCTGCTCAACCCCCCGTCTCCTGCGGAGCGCAGGATGCGCAGCACGTTGTACTGGGAGGGGGAGAGGCCCGCCTGGCGGACAACCGCATCCGACCGCGCCGAAGCCACGCGGGCCGCCCGGACGAGCGCGATCAGCACACGCTCCTCGGGCGCGTCGATGCCCATGGCCTGGGCCGGGTGCAGGGTCGACATGACCAATAATACTCCTCGCGAGGAGTAATGCAAGGGCCTTCCACCTGGAGCGGAGCGTTGCGGATCCCGGTGGGGCGACCTGAGCGACGCATCCATCGGCTCGCCACGCAGCATCACGCTGCGACGGTTCAACTCGGCCCAATACCAATCGGTCTGATAGACGGACGGATCCGCGGCGGGGAACGTCAGGTCGGTCGGATCCCACAGCACGACTGCGTCGAGAATCTCCGCCAGGGTCGAGGTCCCATAGACGTCCGGTCGCGACCCATCACGGTTCCGCAGCGCGGTGGCGGCATTGGCGGGAATCGCTCCGATGGCGCTACCCGCGGTCGTCGCCAGCCGGGGCGCCCCGGACCCGACGAGGTCTGCCAGTCCCAGCTCCTCCGCCCGTCCCATCGACTGGATCACGTAGGTGGCCCCAGGGTGGTGGAGCTCGAGCCACGCGACGGGGGTGACCTCCGCCGTGGGGACTCCCCGGGAGGAGCGCCGGACCCGAGGCGCTTTGGCGACATGGAGACCTCCGGCGAGGAAGAGACAGTGCCTCCCCTCGCGCAGCGACTCCCGCCGGATCACGTCTGCCATCGAACGTGCACGGTCGAAGAACGGGCTCAACTGGGCCACGGAGTCGACCTGCGACCAGTCCACCGGGGCGTCTGCCAGCAAGACCCGGTACTGCGACTCGCGAGGAAGTGCCGCGTTCACGCGCCGTACCGCACGGAAGAAGCGCTCGTAGACGGGCGCATCCCATACCGTGTTCGGCGAGACGACCGTGTTGCGCCACGCCATCGTGACGGAATCCCAGGGAACGTCATCTCCGCGGGCGTAGCGATCCACCACGCTTTGATACAGCGCGTTGCCCCATTCCACAGCGATGTCATCGATGACGTCGGCTGCCCCCGGTGTCTCCAGGAGACGGAGCACGAGGTCGTGGAACTCGAGATGTCCGTGGTTCTCACCGAGAGCCACGACCCAGGCTGGATCGAAGGCCTCGAGGATCGCGGTCACGGGGTTCTGCGGCGTCCCATCGAGACCCGCGACCTGACCAAGCGCTACGAGCAGCACCGGGAGCAGCACTCCATCACCTCACTGGAGGATGGGGGCGTTCAGGCTCTCCGGAGCATCCGACACGCGTGGCCGCCGGTGGGTTGCACCGCCGCGGGCAGCACAGCCGACATCTCGGACGACGTCCGAAGCGTCGCGATCCGGCTCCTCCGCCCCCGAGTCGCCTCGAAGGTCCCCGCCGAGCTCCGGCTCAGCGCGCCGCGACCGCAGTGTGGACGCGCGGTGCCACACCGAACTCGCGCGAGTACTCCCGGCTGAATTGCGTCGGGCTCGCGTATCCCACCTCGATGGCCGCGCGGGACACCCCGTATCCCTCCGCGGAGATGAGCCGGCGAGCCTCGAAGAGCCGCATCGTCTTCTGGTACTGCAGGGGAGTGGTGCCGGTGATCGACTTGAAGTGCCGATGGAACGCCGACTCGCTCATCCCGATCCGCCTGGCCAGTCGGGGGACGGACAACGTCGACCGGAAGTTCTCCCGGATCTCCCGAACCGCTCGATGGATGTGACTCGCCGTGCTGTCAGCCCGAAGAAGCTTCCGGAGCATTCCGCCGTGCGGTGCCATCAGCAGCCTGAAGTGGATCTCCCGCAAGACGAGCGGGGCCAGGACCCTGGCTTCCGTAGGGCTCCCGGCCACGGCCACGTAGCGGGTCAGAGCCTCGATCAGAAGCTCCTCCGTCCGCTCCACGTCCAGGGTGGCCGCTCGCGCCCCGGTGTCGGCCCTCTCATCGATCTGATCCACGAGGCTGCGCAGGATGCCGATGTCGAGGGCGAGCGTCATCGCCAGGTACGGGCATTCGGTGACCTGGGAGAGCACCGGGAGAGCGTGGCTGACGATGAGGGATTCGCCGGGTCCGAACTCCACCGCCATGGACCCCGCAGTCGTCCGCTTCCTCCCGCGCAGGATCAGGCAGACGACCGGCTCGTAGACGGTGCCTTCGATCGGCGTCGGAGCGGAGTGCCGCAAGAAGCCCAGGCCCGGCAATGCGCCGGAAACGTAGCCCTCGACGCCACCGGAATCCGGGATTGCGCCCGCAAGACGCTGAAGCCGTTCTCGTGTCGTCATGGGTCCGCCTCCGGCCCCGATCCTAGTCGGTGTCGCGCGGCGGTGGAAGCGGCCCGGGAGCACCGCGGCAGGATCAGGCAGCAATCACGGAGGATCCGGCAGGCCCGACCGGTCCTCCTCGGCTACGTTGATCGACCCTCGCACACCACACAGGGAGCCTGCCGTGAGCCGTCCCGTCTTCGTTCGACTCCTCAACGGAGTCGAGATGCCCTCCGTGGGGTTCGGCACCTATCTGATCCCCGATGAGGAAGCCGGCGCCGCTGTGCGCGCGGCGCTTCAAGCGGGGTACCGACACGTGGACACCGCCGAGGCCTACCGAAACGAGGCGGGCGTGGGAGAGGGGATCCGGGACGCCATCGACTCCCTGGGCCTGGAGCGCCGGGACGTCTTCGTGACGACCAAGCTGTGGCCGGGGAATCCGGCGTGGGGAGATCCGGCCAAGGACGCCGCCGCGACCGTGGCGTCCTTCGAGGGCAGCCTGCAGCGGCTCGGCATGGACCACGTGGACCTCTACCTGATCCACGCTCCGTTCGCCGGCACCGGCAGACTCGCGCAATGGCGGGCGCTCGTCGACCTGAGGGAGCAAGGCCGGATCCGGGCCATCGGCGTGAGCAACTTCAGCATCGATCACATCCGGGAGATCGAGCGCGCGGGACTCCCCCTTCCCGACGCCAACCAGATCGAGCTTCATCCCTGGTCCCAGAAGCCCGACCTGGTCGACTACCTCCGGGAGGCCGGCATCCAGCCCATCGCGTACAGCAGCCTCGTGCCGCTGTCGAGCTGGCGCGCCGTGGAGGGTCAGGCCAGTGCGAAGACCGCGGCGATGGTCACAGACGGCGCGAGCGAGGACTCGCCCTTCAAGGCCTTGGCGTCCAAGCACGGCGTCTCGGAAGCACAGGTCCTCCTCCGCTGGGCGGTCCAGAGGGGATTCGCGGTTCTTCCCAAGAGCACCCATCCGGAGCGGGTCCGGCAGAACCTCGACCTCTATTCCTTCGAGCTCGACAAGGCGGACATGGACCTCCTCGCGCGCATGGACCGCGGCGGGGGCGTCGCGTGGGCCGCGGGGGATCCGATCAAGGCCGACTAGTAGGTCTTCCTCCGAATGCCGACGGAGGATCCGTGGCCGCCCTTGCCGCTCGCCGATCGGCCCCGGCATCCTGACAGCGGAGGGGGGGCGCTCCCCGGAACCGCCGAGGCGTGAACGGAGCGCCGGTTCATGCCGGTACGTCGGAGAGAGGTATGGCACGCGAGATCATCAGCACCGACAACGCCGCAAAGTCTCCGCCGACCTACAGCCAGGCCGTGCGAGCAGGAGGATTCATCTTCGTGTCGGGCACGGCGCCCCAGGACCCGAGCAGCGGTGCGATCGTCGGGACGACGATCCAGGAGCAGACGCGGCAGTGTCTGAAGAACATCGCCGCCATCCTCGAGTCGGCCGGTAGCTCGTTGCACAAGGTCGTCAGCGCGACCGTGGTGCTCGCCGATGAGGACGACTTCTCCGGCATGAACGAAGAGTGGCTGCGATGGTTTCCGACCGATCCCCCCGCCAGGCAAGGTGCCAAGCTGCCGGTCCGCGTACCGGGTCTCAAGGTCTCGATCGCGGCGATCGCGGAAGCCTGAGGCTGGGTCGAAACGACGTCCACACACAGGAGCGGCCTTGAACGATACCGCAGGATTTCCTGGGGAGGGCGTGGAGCTGACGCTCCTCCTGGTGGTGTCGGACATCGTGCGAGCGCTGGCCTTCTACACGGACGTGTTGGGTGCCTCCCTCTTCCGCGAGTACGGCGGCACCTCCGCCGTTCTGCAGCTCCAGGGTACGTGGTTGCTGTTGGTCACCGGCGGCGGTCCCACGCCGGGGAAGCCCACGGTCACCTTCGCGGTTCCGGACGACCCGGACCGGGTGAGCCACCAACTGACCTTCCGGGTCCCCGACTGCTGGGCGGCGTACGAGACGCTGAAAGGCCGAGGCGCTGCGTTCCTCGCCGAGCCCGTGGATCGTGGCGGAGAGATCCGCGCCTTCTTCCGCGATCCGGATGGCCATCTGCTCGAGATCAGTCAGCTCACCTGAGACGGCGCGGGCGGCCCGAGCGGCACGTTGCGCGGGGCCGCGCTCGGCTTGCCCACGACGCAGTCTCGAGCCATGCTGAGGCATGGCCGACACGCGGGCACGGGGGCCTCTCCCCGTGCGTCCGCCCGCCGACGGTCCGCTGCCCGGGACCACGGCGTCGCCTACCGCAGAGCAGCTGTCCACCCGAGCCAGGGGGGGTCCTTGAAACGATCGCTGCTGCTGACGCTGGCGGTGGGTCTCCCCAGTCAAGGTTGCGGAAGTCCCCCGCCCCCCCAGTTCCGTGCGCGCGCCCAGGCGCTCGCGCCCGCAGTGCTGGGCAAGGCCGAGGACTTCGCGCCACTGGTAGCGCACTCCGGTCGGGAACCCCGATGCGAGGACCTGCGCGACGTACCCGCCGCCCTCGGATCCAGGGTGCTCTCGTACATCTACGGCGACCCGCAGGAGCAGAGGATCGCAGTGGCCCTGACCGAGGATGGTTCGGTTCGCAGCTATTCCGACATGCGCGGGATGGGGAGGACGGCCGGCGGCCGCGAAGGGGATTTGACGTCGATCTCCATCAACTTCGAACAGGGTCATGCGTTTGGCCTGAATCGACCGGCCGGCCGCGCCGCGGAAGCCGTGCGGTTCGACCTCGACGACGCCCTGGACGCGCGGAGTCTGGGTGAGCCGCGAGCGCGGATGGAAGAGATCGTGAAGCGGTGCGGGGGATCGTAGCGCACCCGCCTGCTCGGACCCCTCCAGATCGGGGATCCGCCCGCGACTCCGACTCGGGCTTCGGGAGCGAGCCCTGCGGCGCGTGGCCCCGAGGTGAACGATGAGTGACGATCGGCGAACGTACAGCGACGAGGAGTTCGCGCTCGTGCTGCGGAAGGCCGCGGAGCTGGCCGAGACACCGGACGGGCGCGCGACGCCGTCGAACGGACTGACCCTGTCCGAGATGAAGGCGGCGGCGGCGCAGGCCGGGTTCGACCCGACCCTGGTGGAGCGCGCTGCTCGCCTCCTCTCCACGCGTTCCTCCGCGCCGCCGTCCGTCGTGGAGCGGCTGATCGGAGGCCGGCTGCGGCACGGCCAGGAGGCGCACTTCCCGATCACATTGGACGAAGCTGAGGCGGCGCGACTGCTGTCGGCGCTGCAGATCGAGATCGCCCGACCCGGGACCGGTCACTCCAGCGCGATGGGGCTGGCCTGGCATTCCTCGGATGACGTGGATGTCGTTCGCGTCACTGCGCGATCGGATCCGGACGGGACATCGATCGCAGTCGACCTCGACCGTCGCGGCACCCTGGCGGTGACCGGGACGGTCACGCTGCTCTCCTCCCTCACCGCGTGGATCGTCATGGTGGTCGTCGGCAACGAGGTGAGTCCGGTGTTGGGCGCTGCCGTGGGCGCCACCGGCCTGGGTGGCGCGCTCGCGGTGGCCCGCGGCTACTGGTCCTCGTCGAGTCGGAAGGCTCGCGAGCAGGTGGAGGGCGTGATCGACTCCGTCAGCCGATTCCTCAGCGCGCCAAGGACCGCTGCTCCTCCCGAAGCCGGTGAAAGCACCGGGACGGAAGCCCCGCGCCCGTGACTTCACGACAGCCGCCGGATCTCACGCCCGCGCACCCGCCCTCCCTGATCGACGAGGCCCTGCATCGCGTGCGGTCCGCCCCCACAGCCAGGGTTCCGGACCTGCGCGCGGTGCGTCGAGCCGTATCCTGGGACTGCAGGGACCTCAGGGCCGACGACGTGTTCGGTCTCGCCGATCATCTGCTGCGCAGCCCCGACGTCCCGCGGTGGTTCGTCTACGAGCTGGTCTCCGCGCATCCCGTGGCCATGGCAGCCCTCGACGTGGCGGCCCTGGAACGACTCGGAGAGGGGATGAAGTCGTGGGGCGAGGTGGACCCGTTCGCCTGCTTCCTGTCCGGTGTCGCTTGGCGGGAGGGACGGATCGCCGATGCGGACATCCACCGCTGGGCCGCGGATGCCGATCGGTGGTGGCGCCGGGCAGCCCTGGTCAGCACGGTGCCCCTCAACCTGCGATCGCGTGGTGGGACGGGCGACGTGCGTCGCACGCTGCGGGTATGTGATCTGCTGCGGGCCGACCGCGACGACATGGTCGTCAAGGCCATGTCCTGGGCCGTGCGCGCACTCGTGCCGCACGATCCTGGCGCCGTCCGGAAGTACATCCAGCGGTATCGAGGCGAGCTCGCGCCCCGGGTGGTCCGCGAGGTCACGCACAAGCTCGAGACGGGATTGAAGAGCGGCGCGCGACGATGACGGTCGGGCATCACCCGACCGGCATCCGCAGTCCCACGAGCAGGGGTACGTGCACGTCGTCCCAGCCGTCGGGCACCTCGACGCGGACCTGGAGTCGCACGATGCCCCGATCCCACCAGACCCGTCCATGGGGTTGGGCGCGCCACCCCGCGGACCGGTGCAACGCGCCGATCCCGGCCCCGAGGCCCAGCGGGCCGGCTGCGAGCGACAGATCGGCTCCGAGCGATTGCCCACCGCGGTCGCAGCCATCCGAGCACGAGACGCCGATCCCTCGCGTCGCGGCGTAGGCCGTCAGCGCCGCCCGGCCGCTGCGGATCTCCATCTCCGCCACCGCGGTCATCCCGCCCGAGGCGACATGGCCGTTGTCGGCGATGGCCGCGAACCCCACCGACGGGACGAAGGTGAGCGCATGCCCGGACCGCTCCTGGGCGTGCGCGACGCTCGCGCCCGTGCCGGAGGCGGCGACGAGCGCCAGCAGAAGGGCACGAGCGCGCATGCGTGACTCTCTCCGTGGGGGTCCAGGCTGCAAGGTGCCTCGTCCTGGGAGAACGAAGAAGCGCCGTCGTCCGTGACGACGCGCCCCTCGCGCGCACGGACCCAGCCGCAACCCCACCGCAACCGTCGTCCACAAGGCCGGCTTGCGTCCTCCCGCCGCCGGGAGCATGCTGGCCCCCGACCTTCGAGGGCGTATCGCTGCGCGCGGCGCTGGCGGCGTCATCACCCCGACGACTCCCTCACCAGGAGCGAGCCTCGGTGACCGTCCCCGACCCCCGGTCCTTGCGCACGTACGCCCGAACGGCGGGCGTTCTCTATCTGCTCATCATCGTGACGGCGGGCTTCGCGGAGGGCTACGTGCGCACCGGCCTCGTGGTCCCGGGTGACGCCGTCTCGACGGCGGATCGCATCCTCGCCTCGCCCGTCCTCTTCCGGCTCGGGTTCTTCGCGGACCTGATCGCCTTCGTGGCCGATGCCGCCGTGGCCGTGCTGCTCTACGTGGTGCTCCGCTCGGCGGGAGAGACCCTCGCGCTGCTCGCCGCGGCCTTCCGTCTGGTCGCCCACCCCGCCATCGCCGCGCTGAATCTCCTTCACCACTTCGGAGCGCTCCTCCTGCTCGAGGGTCGTGGCGCGCTCTCCGGCCTGGACGGGGCAGTCCGCGAGGCCCTGGCGCTGCATTCGCTGGAGCTCCACGGCTACGGCTACGTCCTCGCCGGCGCCTTCTTCGGCGTGCACTGCGCCCTGCTGGCGGTTCTGCTCCATCGCTCCGAGTGGTTCCCCAGCGTGCTGGGCGTGCTGCTGGGGGCTGCGGCGATCGGCTACCTCTTCGAGACGTACGCGGTCTTCGTGCAGCCCGGGCTGGAGGGCGTCGCCGCAGGCCTGGTGGTCGTCACCGCGGGGACCGGCGAGGTGGCGCTTGCCCTGTACCTGTGCTTCCGCGGCGTACGGCCGCAGCGCGCGGCGGCCGCGGCTCCACCGGCCTCGGTTCCGTGACGCGCATCGGCGTCATCGCGGATACGCACGGACTCCTCCGGCCCGGTGCGCTCGAGGCCCTGCGGGGGAGCGATCTCATCCTGCATGCCGGCGATGTGGGGAGCGGAACGCTGCTCCCGGCGCTGGAGGACATCGCGCGGGTCATCGCGGTCCGGGGCAACGTGGACGGAGGGCCGTGGGCGGACCTGCTCCCCCTCACGGAGGTCGTGGAGGTCGAGGGGCGGTCGCTGTATCTGTTGCACGCAGAGGAGGACCTGGACCTGGACCCCGCGGCCGCGGGGTTCGCGGCGGTGATCTTCGGTCACTCCCATCAGCCGGTCGTCCGCTACCGGAAGGGCGTGCTCTACCTGAACCCCGGAAGCGCCGGCCCGCGCCGCTTCGATCTACCGGTCACGGTGGCCTCGCTGGAGGTGCACCCGGATGGGTTGCGCCCGACGCTGATCCCGATCCCCGTGGAGTAGCGGGTCTTTGCTCCGGACCGGTGCGCACCCCTGAAACGCCCGACTCAGCCAGGACGTAGACCCCGGAGCAGGCGCGCCCCGCTGCCCGCGGGCTCCGCCGGTTGCGGCGTCCCGTCCCACCCGGCGATCGTGGACCGGAGCGTTGTCGCGGTTTCCGCAACCGAGGAGCTGATCGATGCCCCCACCGCCTCCTCCCTGCGGCACCGAGGCCCTGCGGGCCACATTCGGGAACCTGGACATCTACGTCTTCGATCAGCTCCTTCGCGGCCGGCTCACCCCCGCCATGCGGATCCTGGACGCCGGGTGTGGGGCCGGCCGCAATTCGGAGTACCTCATGCGGTGCGGTGCCGAGGTGTTCGGCGTGGACTCCGACCAGGCGCAGATCGCGCGCATCCGCCGCGCGGCCGCCGACGCGGCGCCGGATCTTCCCGCCGACCACTTCATGGTGGCCAGCCTGGAGGACCTGCCGTTCGCGGACGGCTACTTTGACGCCGTGCTGTGCAGCGCCGTCCTCCACTTCGCGCCCAGCACACAATCCTTCGAGACGATGGTGGGCGAGATGTGGCGGGTGCTCCGCTCCGGCGGCCTCTTCTTCGCGCGCCTGGCCTCCAGCATCGGGATCGAGACGCGCGTCACGCACCTGCGCGACCGCTGGCACCGCCTGCCAGACGGCAGCGACCGGTTCCTGGTGGACGAAGCGTATCTGGTGCAGGTGACGGAGGCGCTCGGCGGCGAGCTGATCGATCCCCTGAAGACGACGGTCGTGCAGAACATGCGCTCGATGACGACCTGGGTGCTGCGAAAGGGATAGCGACGTGATGGACGTGCTGGAGCCCATGGGGTGGGATGCGGCCCGAGCGCAGGCGTTCGCGGTGTGGGACGGTCCGACGGGCGAGCCCGCGCGCGTCACCGCCCAGCAGCGGGATCGCTGGAGCCTGCGCGCGCGCTCCGGAGCCGTGGAGGGTCGGTTGCTCCGGTGGGAAACGGGTGCCCCGACTCCCGTGACGGGCGATTGGGTGGTCTGCCGCCCTCCGTCGCATCCTTCGGACCCCTTGGGGATCGTCGCCATCCTGCCCCGGCGCACGGCGGTGCTGCGCGGGTCGGCCGGCACGACGGCCGGCGCGCAGGTGCTGGCCGCGAACGTGGACCACCTGTGGATCGTGCGGGGGCTGGACACAGCACCCAACCTGCGGAGCCTGGAACGATATCTGGCAGTGGCGTGGGAGAGCGGTGCCTCGCCGGAGATCGTGCTCACCAAGAGCGACCTGGCGGAGGATCGGGAGGCCAGCCTCGCCGGGGTCCGAGCGATCGCCTTCGGCGTGCCCGTGCACGCCATCAGCATCACCGACGCGGACTCGGTGGCGGCGCTCCGCGACCGCCTCGTGCCGGGAGAGACCGTGGCTCTGCTCGGCCCTTCGGGTGCGGGCAAGTCCACCCTCATCAATGCACTGGCCTCGGCTCGGTTGACGCGCACCGGGGAGGTTCGCGCCAGCGACCGGAAGGGCCGGCACACCACCACGGCGCGGGAGCTGTTCGCGATCCCGGGCGGTGCCCTGCTCCTGGACACCCCCGGCCTGCGTGAGCTCCGCGTGATCGAGGCTGGTGACGGCGTGGAGCGGGCCTTCCCGGACATCGATGCGCTCTCCGGCGGCTGCCGGTTCCGGGACTGCTCGCACACGACGGAGCCCGGGTGCGAAGTCCTGGCCGCGGTGGAAGCTGGAACGCTCTCTGCCGAGCGGCTGGAGAGCTACCGCAAGCTGCAGGCGGATGTCGCGTACGCCCGGCGGAAGGACGATCCCCGCGCCCAGGCCGCGTACGTTGCGGAGCACAAGACGGCCCTGCGCACGCTCAAGCATCATCCGAAGTACCGGAGGGATGGATGATCCGCCGGCGCGCCCGAGTACGGCCGGTGGCGAGACGCACGATCGTGTCCGGCGCCTGGATGATCGCGGCCCTCGCTGCGTGCGGCGATCCAGCGCAGGTCGAATCGGACCTCACGGAGACCACCACGACCGAGCACTACGCCTTCCACTTCGCCGCAGGCGATTCGGTGGATGTCGAGTGGCAGGAGGCGTTCCACGCCTGGGTCAGCGCCGAGCTCGAGATCACGGAGCCCCGACGCCTGGAGTACTTCAAGTATCGGGATCGAGCCCATCTCGCCTCGATCACCGGTCGCAGCACCAACGGCTTCGCCGAGCCGGGCACGCTGCGCTTCCACACCATCTGGCCGATCGACAACCACGAGGGGGTGCACACGCTCGTCTTGTTGCACCTCGGGCATCCGCCGGCGTTGTTCAACGAAGGGGTGGCCGTGGCGCACCAGACCGATCCGTTCGCCGGGGACCTGGTTGCGCGCTGGAGCGGTCAGGACATCCACGACCTGGCGCGGACGTTCCTGCGGCAGAGGAGGATCCCCGCGCTCACGGCCCTGCTGAGGAGTCCTGACTTCTTCTCGCACAGCGATGCCATCACCTATCCCACGGCGGGCTCCTTCGTGCGCTGGCTGCTGGACCGGTACGGACTCGGCGCCTTCCGCGCCTTGCTCGCGGGTGCATCCTTCGACGATCCTGCAGAGACGACGCGGCAGCGCTTCCAGACGGCGTACGGCATGCCGTTGGAGGACGCCTGGACGGCCTGGCAGAGCTGGCTCGAGATGGAGGGATCGTGAGACAGACCCTGGGACTCCACGAGGGGCTGCTTCTGCTTGCCCTCCACGACCGGAAGGGAACCGTCCCGATCGGCAGCATGGTGGACATGGGGCTGGGGGGCGGCCTCCTGGCGGAGCTCGTCCTGGCCGGGCGGGTCGAGATCCAGGGCGAAGGCCGCAAGCGGCTCGTGGCCGTGGTCGACACGAGGCGCTTCGGGGACGAGCTCCTGGACGAGGCGCTGAAGCGCCTGCGGGAGGCGAAACGCCGGATCAAGCCTGCCACGGCGGTGCACCGACTCGGTCGACTCAAGCAGCTCCGCCATCGCGTGGCGCGTGACCTGTGTCGCCGTGGGGTCCTGCGCGCGACGGAGGATCAGATCCTGCTGCTCTTCCGACGGCGGGTCTATCCCACGGTCGACCCGGGGCCGGAGCGGACGCTCGTCGCCGACATCCGCGGCGCGCTGGACGCGCCGGGGGAGCGGTTCGCACGGATCGAGGAACGGACGGCCGTGCTCGTCGGGCTGGCGCACGCATCGCGGCTGCTCGGCGGGCTCTACGGCCGTTCCGAGCTGCGGGCGCTCAAGCCTCGTCTGCAGGCGCTGCGCGAGATGTCGCCCGCGGTCGAGGCGACCTGGAGCGCGGTGGAGGCCACCGAGGCGGCCACGGTCGCCGCGATCGCGGCGGCGTCGTGAGGCACGCCGAGCGGAGCACGTGGCGACAGTCTGGCATACGCCTCCCTGCGGCCGCTGCCGCGGAAGGACCGGAACTCCGCCGGAGGGTGGTGAGCGCGCCAGCGTGCCGGGGAGTCGTCGTCATCGCACTGGCGTTGGGCGCATGCGTCCAGGAGGAGGGTGACCACGTCAACGAGGGCAGCAGGGCGGATGCCTCTCCCGCGGCGGTGCACGCGTGGCGGCTTACCGACGTGCCGCTGCTGGACCTCGCGACGGCGGGAGCTGGCGGCGCCTACGAGTTCACGCGCATCATCGGCGCGGTCCGCCTGTCGGACGGTGGCATCGTTGCCGCAAACTTCGCGAATCCTCCGGATATCCGAGGCTTTGCACCCGATGGACGTCACCTGTGGACTGTCGGTGGTTCGGGGGGAGGGCCGGGCGAGTTCGAGGCCATCGCCTGGATCCAGAAGCTGCGTGGCGACACCATCGTAGCGTACGACTACTGGCAGTCCCGACTGACGTTCCTCTCCACGGCGGGGGTCCTGCTGGGGGTAACGGCCGTCGAACGGGCCGATGCGCGAGTGGGTCCCGGCGGACTCTCGCTGAGCTCCATGTTCGACGATGGAAGTCTGTTGGGTCGCCAGAATCTCCTCTTTCCGGGTGCACCCCGGGGTGAGGGACGGCTGATTGCACCGTTCCTGCGCGTCGATCGGTCGGGTTCGACGTGGGACACGATTGCGGTTCTGGAGTCGATCGACCATGCGGAAGGTGCGGAGGGTCGTCCCATCCTCCCGCTCTTCGGACGCAGCGCCGTCGTCATGGTGGCAGGGAACCGCATGGTGCACGGGATGGGTGACCAGTTCGTGTTCGCGGCCTACGACCACAACGGCGTGAAGGAGGTCGAGTTCCGGCTCGGTGTGGAGCCGCGAGCTGTGACGCCTGAGCTCCTGGAGCAGGCTGAGCGGGCGCAGCGGAGTGCAACGGCCGGAGCGGGACCGCGAGCGAACCAGGCAGATCTGGACTGGCGGTACCGTGAAGGACCTCGTGCGGCGACGGTCCCCGCCTACGACCGCTTTCGCGCGGGTGGGGATGGGCGGATCTGGGTGCGGAGCTATGTGGTTCCGGGGGATCCGGTGGTGAGGTGGTACTCCTTCATGCCCGATGGTCGGCCGGAGGGGCAGCTCGAGGTCCCGGCGGGCCTCGACCTCCTGCATTTCGCAACGGCCGAGGTGCTGGGCGTTTGGACCGACAGTCTCGACGTGCAGACGCCTCGCCTCTACGGACTCCTCCCTCGCTGACCGACTGCGTCCGGGCGGGCAGGGCTCGCGCCGCAGCCGCGACTGCTGCTCTCGAGATCGCTCGAGGGCTATCTCCCTCGTGTCTGCCCCCTACCCCAGCACCCCCGCATACGCCGACAGCGCCGGCTGACCGCCCAGGTGCGCGTACAGCACCTTCGAGCCCGGCGCGATCCCCTCGCTGTCGACGAGGTCCATGAGAGCGGCCATCGACTTGCCCTCGTAGACCGGGTCGGTGAGCATCCCCTCCAAGCGCCCGCACATGCGGATGGCGTCCAGCGTGCGCGCGTCGGGCTTGCCGTAGACCCCGGCGTGCCAGCCGTCGAGCAGGACGACGTCGTCCTCAGTCAGCTCGCGCTCCACTCCGATGCGGCGGGCGGTATCGCGCGCGATGCGGGTCACCTGCGCACGCGTCTGCTCCACGGTGGCGGACGCATCGATCCCGAGGATGCGCCGCCCCCGCCCCTCCAGCGCCGCCCCGGCGATCATGCCGGCGTGGGTGGAGCCGGTCACCGAACACACCACGACCGTGTCGAAGAACATGCCGAGGGCCTTCTCCTGCTCGGCCAGCTCGACGACCCAGTTGGCGAACCCGAGGCCGCCGAGCGGATGATCCGACGCGCCCGCAGGGATGGGGTAGGGTTTGCCGCCGGCGGCCTCCACGGATTCCAGGGCGCGCCGCCAGCTCTCGCGCACGCCGATGTCGAACCCGGCGGGGTTCAGGCGTACGTCCCCACCCATGATCCGCGAGAGTTGGATGTTGCCCACGCGGTCGTAGACGACGTCGGGCCAGTCCACCCAGGCCTCCTGGATGGTGACCGCCTTCAGCCCCAGATGGGCGGCCACGCCGGTGACCTGGCGCGTGTGATTGGACTGCACCCCGCCGATCGAGACGAGCGTATCGCAGCCCTGGGCGATCGCATCGGCGACCAGGTACTCGAGCTTGCGGACCTTGTTGCCGCCGAAGGCGATGCCGGAGTTGCAGTCCTCGCGCTTGGCCCAGATCTCCACCCGGTCTCCGAGGTGGCGGCTCAGCCGGCGGAGGGGGTGCACGGGCGAAGGCCCGAACGTCAGCGGATGACGCGGGAAGTCGGCGAGTGACATGGGGCAGCTCTCTGATTATCGTATACGATTATACGATACGGTAGCGGAGGGGCACCGCCATGGGCAAGTCGGTCGAGGAACTGAGCGGGACCCTCCGGTCCGCCATCCTCGGAGGAGACCTGGAGCCCGGCGCGCGGCTGCGCCAGGACGACCTGGCGGCCCGGCTGGGCGTGAGCAAGATCCCGCTGAGGGAAGCCCTGCAGCGCCTGGCCGCCGAGGGTCTGGTGACGGTGGACGCCAACCGGGGGTTCTCCGTGAGCCGACTCACCGCCTCCGAAGCGGAGGAGATCTACGCGCTCCGTCTGGCCCTCGAGCCCGAGCTCCTGCAGCGGGCCCTCCCCCGGGCGACGATCGTGGATCTGGCCCGCGCCGAGCACGCGCTCGAGGCGGATGCCGACGCGACGCCCGCCGGCAACTGGACCTTCCACCAGGCGCTCTACGGGCCCTCCGGCTGGGAGCGGGGGCTCACGCTGGTCCGGGGCCTGCACGGGGCCGTGGCGCCCTATCTCCTCCTCTACCTGGACGATCCCACCGGTGCGGCCGCGTCCGCGGCGCAGCATCGGGAGATCCTGGCCCGTTGTCAGACACGCGACGCCCCGGGGGCGGCGGAGGTGCTGCGCACCCACCTGCGGATGGCGGGGGAGCGTCTGGTCGGGCGGTTGACCGATGCCGCTGCCGGAGCCTCCCCGGTCTGAGGGCTCCGCGCGGAACCGGGGGCGGCCGGCAGGGCTCGGCGGTGATCCCGGTCTGAGCGGTGGTGTCGGAAACTCGGCCGGCGTATGGGGGTTACCGTCCTGATCGCTGACTCTTGAATCAGGATATGTAACGCATGCGACGTCGCTCCTCGCTTCTGGTGCCAGGGTTCCTCCTGGCCGCCGCGCTCCTCCCCGCAGGAACAGCCCAGGCCCAATCGGTGGACCGGGATCAGATCGGCGCCTGGTACATGCTGTTCTGGTCCACCCGCTTCGACGGGACCCCGATCGGCCTGCAGGGAGACGTCCAGTACCGGAACTGGGACCTCGGCGGCGACCTGGAGCAGCTCCTCATCCGGGGAGGTCTCACGTGGACGCCCGGGACGCTGCCGCTGCTCCTGACTGCCGGCGCCGCCCACATCACCAGCGGCGCCTTCGGCGACAGCGACGAGACCAGCGCCGAGCGGCGCCTCTACCAGGAAGCGCTGCTGCGGCAGTCCCTCGGCGACGCCGTCTTCCTCCGCCATCGCTACCGCTACGAGCAGCGCTGGGTGGACGGCCAGGACTTCCGCACGCGCTTCCGCTACGCCCTGTTCGCGGACATCCCGTTGAACGGACAGGGAACCGGCGCCGGCGCGCTGTACCTGGCCCTGTACGACGAGCTGTTCATCAACGGCGAACGCGACATCGGGGACGGTCGCAGCGTCGAGCGCTTCGATCGCAACCGGATCTACGGCGCGCTCGGGTACGGCTGGAGCGATCGCCTCAAGGTGCAGGGCGGCTACATGGTGCAGACCGTCGTCGGGGGTTCGAAGGGGCAGATCCAGGGAAGCCTGCACGTCTCGTTCTGAGGCGTGGGGTGGACCCACCGCGCCTTGCGGGCGTCCGATCCCTGACCGCACCCTGCAGGGCCGGCTTCCTCACGGCTCGTCCGGACCGCATGCGCAAGACGCTCAAGTTCCTGCACACGATGGGCTCCATCGGCTACTGCGGCGCGCTCGCGGGGCTGCTGGTCCTGCACACGGCCCTGCCCGATCCGTCGGACCTCGAGCGCTTCGCCACGCTCCGCATCACGATGGGACGGATCGCCGAGTGGGTGCTCCTGCCGTCGATCGGTCTCGTCACCATCAGCGGTCTGCTGGCGATGGGGGCCACCACGGCCTACATGAACGCTGGTTGGGTGTGGGCCAAGCTGGCCTCGGGGATCCTCATCCTCGAAGGGACGCTGGTCTACGTGCAGGCTCCGATGGAGCGCGCCGCCCGGCAGGCCCAGGCGGCGTTGGCCGGCGAGATCCCCTGGGCCGAGCTGAACGCACCCCTCGGTTCCGAGTGGGGATCGTTCTGGGTGCTCATGACGGTGGGCGTGGTCAACGTGGCGCTCGGTGTCTGGCGCCCGCGGTTCGAGCGGCGCTGAGCCTCACCCCGCCGCGGCCCGTCCCGCGTTGCGACCCGAGAAGAGGCATCCGCCCAGGAAGGTCCCCTCGAGCGCGTTGTACCCGTGCATGCCCCCACCACCGAAGCCACTCACCTCACCGGCGGCGTAGAGTCCGGGGATGGGTACGCCGTCCGCGCCGAGCACCCGACCCTCCAGATCGGTCTCCAGACCACCCAACGTCTTGCGGGTGAGGATGTGCAACCGCACCGCGATGAGCGGACCATGCGCGGGATCGAGCAGCCGATGGGGCCGTGCCACCCGCACCAGGCGGTCCCCGACGTAGCGACGCGCGGCGCGGAGCGCCACGACCTGCGCGTCCGTGGCGTCGTCGTCCGTGATCTGACGGTCGCGCGCTTCCATGATCGTGCGCAGGCCCTCCGGATCGATGCGGTGCGGGGCGCCGATCCGGTTCATGCCGTCGACGAGCTGCTCCAGACGATCGGCGACCACGAAGTCCTCGCCGTGGCGCAGGAACGCCGCGACGGGCCCGGGCGCGCCGCCGCGCAGACGGCGAAGCAGCAGCCGGATGCTCTTGCCCGTCAGGTCCGGGTTCTGCTCGCTGCCCGAGAGCGCGAACTCCTTCTCGACGATGCGGTGCGTGAGCACGAACCACGAATGCTCGTGCCCGAGCGACCTGAGGTGCGCGAGCGTGCCCAGCGTGTCGAAGCCGGGGAAGCAGGGTGCCGGCAGACGATTCCCCTCCGCGTCGAGCCAGAGCGAGGACGGGCCTGGCAGGATCCGGATGCCGTGGTTCTCCCAGATGGGATCCCAGTTCCGGATGCCTTCCGTGTAGTGCCACATGCGGTCCGGGTGGATCACCCGTCCGCCCGCCTCGGCGGTGATCTCGCGCATGCGCCCGTCCACGTGCGCGGGAACCCCGGCGACCATGTGCGCCGGTGGCGTGCCGAGCCGGGCCGGCCAGGCCCGGCGCACCAGGTCCAGATTCCCACCGATCCCGCCGGACGTCACCAGCACGGCTCCGGCCCGCGCTTCGAAGGCACCGACCTGCACGCGCGAGCTCGCGCGTCCGCGTTCCACGGCGGACGGCTCCAGCACGGCGCCACGCACGCCCACGACGGCCCCGCCTTCGCGCAGCAGCGCGTCCACGCGATGGCGGAAGGCGAATCTCACCCGACCCGCCGCGGCGTGTGCGCGCACGCGCGCTTCGAACGGCGCCAGCACTCCCGGACCCGTCCCCCACGTGATATGGAAGCGGGGCACCGAGTTGCCATGCCCACCCGGCTGGCCGTCTCCCCGCTCGGCCCAGCCCACCACGGGAAAGAACCGGAGCCCGAGGCCATGCAGCCAGGCGCGCTTCTCGCCCGCCGCGAAGTGCACGTAGGCTTCGGCCCAACGGCGTGGCCACCGGTCATCGGGGCGGTCGAACGCGGCGGAGCCCATCCAATCGCGCAGCGCCAGCTCCAGGGAGTCCTGGATGCCCAGCCGCCGTTGCTCCGGCGAGCCCACCAGGAAGAGTCCCCCCAGACTCCAGAACGCCTGTCCGCCGAGGCTCTGCTCCGGCTCCTGGTCGAGCAGCAGCACGCGCCGGCCCCGGTCCGCCAGCTCCACCGTGGCTGCGAGGCCGGCCAACCCGGCGCCCACCACGATGGCGTCTGCCTGCAGAGGGGGGTTCACTCCCCGCCGCCCTCGCCTGCGGGCGTCGCGACCAGGCGGG
>JAWKQN010000032.1 GCA_041390125.1 Gemmatimonadota bacterium
TTCCCACGGCCCGCCGCGGGTCCCTTCCCTCGCGGGCTGGACGGCCCACCGTCCCGCTGCGCGGGGGTGGAGCCCTGCCGTTGACCGCCGGCCTTGCCGGCCTGCGTCTTCCGCTTGCCTCCACGGCGCCGCCGCCGCCGACCCGCTCCCTCGCCGCTCCCGCTCCCGGAGCGATCCTCGACCGATCGGTCGTCCGCGGCCCGGCTCTGCGTCCCTGCCGCGCGAGCCTCCTTGGCCGCCGCCTTCTCGCGCGCCCGCTCGCGATCGGCCTTCTTGCGAGCGCGGATCTCGGCGATGCGCTCCGCGAGCGGGACCTCCAGAGGCGCATCCGAGTCGTCGTGGTAGGCAAAGCCCGCGAGCGTGCGGCGCGGGAGCGTCGCTCCGACGGCCCGCTGGATCTGCCTCAGCGTGCCTTCCTCCTCGGGGCTCACGAGCGTCACCGCCTCGCCGGTCGCCTGCGCACGTCCCGTGCGGCCGGAGCGGTGGATGTAATCCTCCGGAACGGTCGGCACATCGAAGTTCACGACGTGCCCGAGCGCCTCGACGTCGATCCCGCGTGCGGCGATATCGGTGGCCACGAGGATCTGGAAGTCGCCCTGCTTGAAGCCGTCGAGGGCGCGGGTGCGCTGCGGCTGCGAGCGGTTGCCGTGGATGCGCTCGGCGCGCACCCCGTGCTTGACCAGCACGCGCGTGAGTCGGTCGGCGCGATGCTTGGTGCGGGTGAACACCAGGGCGTCCTCCACGATGCCTTGGTCGAGCAGCGCGAGCAGCAGCGCCGCCTTGCGCTTCTCCGGCACCGGATACACCACCTGGGTCACACCCCGTGCCGGCGCCGCCCGCTTCTGGAGCGTCACCCGGACCGGATCGACCAGGATGTTGCGGGTGAGCGCCTCGATGGGAGGAGGCATGGTGGCGCTGAAGAACAGCGTCTGCTCCGGCTTGGGCACATGCGCGAGGATACGCCGGATGTCGGGCAGGAACCCCATGTCCAGCATGCGGTCCGCTTCGTCCAGCACGAGCACCTCGAGCTGGGAGAGCGTCGCGTAGTCGTACTGGAAGTGGTCCAGCAACCGGCCGGGGGTCGCCACGATCACGTCGGCTCCCCGCCGGAACGCCTTCTCCTGCGCCTCCATGCCGACTCCGCCGTAGACCGCGGCTCCCTTGATCCGGGTGTGCCGAGCCAGGCCTTCCAGGTCCTCCAGGATCTGCAGGGCCAGCTCCCGCGTGGGCGCCAGCACCAACGCACGCGTGCCCCGGCGCGGGTTCCGCAGCAGGCGATCGAGCACCGGAAGGAGGAAGGCGGCGGTCTTGCCGCTGCCGGTGGCGGCGGAGGCCAGGACATCGCGTCCCTCCAGCGCCACCGGGATGGCGTCCGCCTGGACGGGTGTGGGCTTGGTGAAACCGAGATCGCGCACTCCAGCCAGGAGAGCGGGATCGAGGCGCAGCGATTCGAACGACATGGAACCTGGGGTGATGGCGCGGCGGGAACGCGGGCGATCGCGCGGCAACCGCGGGACGCGAGACGGTCGGCAGCGAATGCTCGCCCCCGGAACCGAGGGCTCGAGGAGGGGACGCCGCCGGGCGAAGCTAGCGGAAGCCGGCGGTGCGCGGCACCCCCGGGTGCCCGATCTCCCGGGCCCTAGGGACCCGGAGCCGCTGCGGCGGCCGCCCGTGTCCGGCCTCAGCGCGCCCGTCCCAATCGCTTCTCGAACCAGTGGTGCGCGTAGGGCTCCGCATTGTATGGAGCCACTTCGCGAAAGCCGGACTTCGTGTACAGCCCGATCGCCTCCTTCAGGACGCGATTGGTCTCGAGCTGCAGGCGACGGCACCCTTGCGCGCGCGCCCGCTCCTCCAGCTCGGCCAGCAGTCGACGTCCGAGCCCGAGGCCTCGTGCGTCGGGCGAGACCCACATGCGCTTGATCTCCGCGCGATCGGTGGAGTGGTAGTAGAGCCCGGCGCAGCCTACGGGAACGTCGTGGAGGCGCGCGAGCAGGAAGACGCCGGTGGGCGGGGAGAAGACGCGGGCATCCGCGGTGAGGCTGCGCTCCACGTCGAACCCGCCTTCGAAGCGCTGGTCCAGCTCCGAGAAGTAGGCCTGCAGACACGCTCGGGCTTCGGACCCCGCGGGATCCGCCGCCTCCACGTCCACCAGACCCGCCGTCAGGAGTCGCTCCACCACGCCCATGGCATCCACGAGCCGATCCCGCTGGGCCGCGCTCAGCGGCTGCAGGAGCGCCCGGGCCAGGGCGTCGGAACGCTCGTCGAGGACCCTGCGCTCCATGCGCCCCTTCCGGGTGAGGCGGACCCTGCGCACTCGGCGATCCTCGGGCGCCCGCACCACCGTCACCAGCGCGTCCCGCTCCAGACTGCGGAGGAGTCGGCTGACGTAGCCCGAATCGAGCTCCAACCGAGCCCGCAGCGTGCGCACGTCCATGCCGTCCGGTCCGATCTCCCAGAGCAGACGCGCCTCCCCGAGCGGGCGTTTCCGGCCCATGTACCGGTCGCGGAGAGCCCCGACCCGGCTGGTCACCCGCCGGTTGAAGCGACGAACCTTCTCCAGGGTATCGGGATCCATTATCTGATTCTAGTCAGACAAATCCGGAGCTCGCAAGATCCCAAGGTGGCTTGAACAGCCGACGCCGCGCCGCGAGGCTCCTCCATGACGTCCCGAACCCCGCCTCCTGCTGCCCCGTCCCCACGCGGCACGGTCCTGTTGACCGGCGCCACCGGCTACATCGGCGGACGCCTGGGACCCCGCTTGCTGGACGCCGGCTGGCATCTGCGCTGTCTGACGCGCTCGGCTGGGAAGCTGCGGGCACGCGAGTGGGCGACGCGGACCGGCGTGGAGATCGTGGAAGCGGACGCGGAAGACGTCGACGCGGTGGCCGGAGCGCTGCGCGGGACGGACGCCGCCTTCTACCTCATCCACTCGATGATGGCGTCCGGGAAGGACTATCGCGCGCGCGACCAGGCGCTGGCGACCGCCTTCGCCAGAGCAGCAGCGCACGCCGGGCTTCCGCACCTCATCTACCTCGGGGGTCTGGGCGAGATGGGCGACCATCTGAGCGAGCACCTGCGCTCCCGGCGCGAGGTCGAGGAGGCCCTGCGCTCCACCGGAGTGCCGGTCACCTGCCTGCGTGCGGCGATGATCATCGGATCCGGCTCGGCTTCGTTCGAGATCCTGCGCTATCTGGTCGAGCGTCTGCCGATCATGATCACGCCGCGGTGGGTCGGTACCGAATGCCAGCCCATCGCGGTACGCAACGTCCTCCACGACCTGACGGTCGTGCTGGACACGCCGGCCGCGCACGGACGCGACATCGACATCGGCGGGCCGGACGTGGTGACGTATCGCGCACTCATGGACGTCATGGCGGAGGAGCTGGGCCTGCCGCGTCGCCGGGTCATTCCGGTGCCCGTGCTCACGCCGACGCTCAGCTCCTGGTGGATCCACCTGGTCACGCCGCTCAGCCACCGGATCGGACGCCCCCTCGCCGAAGGGCTCCGGAACCGCGTCGTCACGGGGAACGACGACGCGCTCGAGCTCTTCCCGCAGCGGATGCTCACGGCCCGGGAAGCCATCCGCGCCGCGCTGGGCCGCATCCGCGACCATACCATCGCCACGCGCTGGGCCGACGCGGGGCCCGTGCCGGGCGATCCCGACTGGTCCGGCGGCACCGTCCTGCAGGACGTACGGGAGATGACGGTCGACGCCTCCTGCACGGCGGTCTACCGCGCGTTCCTCGGGATCGGCGGCACGCGCGGCTACTTCACCGCCGATTGGCTCTGGGCGCTGCGCGGGCTGCTCGACCGCCTCACGGGCGGACCCGGACTCCGCCGTGGGCGACGTCACCCGGACGACGCACAGTTCGGGGACACCATCGACTTCTGGCGGGTGACGCGGGTGGAGCCCGACCGCGCTCTGGAGCTGAGGGCGGAGATGCGACTTCCCGGAAAGGCCACGCTCACGTTCGAAGCGGAGTCGATGGGGCCCGGGCGCACCCGTCTGATCCAGACGGCGCGCTTCAAGCCCCACGGCCTGCGCGGACTCCTGTACTGGTGGGCGGTCTTCCCGCTGCACGGGATCGTCTTCCGCGGGATGATGCGCGGCGTGGCGCAGCGGGCGCGGGAGATCGCACGCGACTGAAGGGGCGACCCGCCGTCGTGCGCCCCCACGACGGGCCGAACACGAAGACGGCTGCCGCACCCGTTTGCGTTCTGGCCCGTCGGCGCAACCACGCCCTCCACGAGCAGGCACGTCCGTTGCGCAGGTCTTCTGCAGTGTCCCCCGCGTTCCGACGTTCCATTCTGCAGGGGGCTCCATGATCTTCACTTCGGTTCCGACTTGGCGCGTGGCGTGCGTTCTGCTCTCCGCCGCGCTCGCATCCATCAGCACCTCCACCTCCGTCCGCGCCCAGGCGCCGGAGCGGACCAGCATGCGCGGCGACTCCGGGATGGTCATCCGCACCGAGCTCGATGGTCCCGAGTCCGCGCTGCACGACGAGGCCGCCGACGTCTACCTGGTCTCGAACGTGGCCGGAGGTCCCAGTGCCGCGGACGGCAACGGGTTCATCTCCCGGATCGGGCCGGACGGAACCGTCCTCGACGCTCGCTGGATCGATTCCGGGCAGGACGGGGTGACGCTCAACGCACCCAAAGGCCTCGCCCTGTCGGCGGACACGCTCTTCGTCGCGGACCTGGACGTCGTCCGCCGCTTCCACCGTGAGACCGGCGAGTCGCTCGGCGAGTGGCCGGTGCCGGGCGCTACCTTCCTGAACGCCGTGGCGGTGGGCCCCGACGGCGCGGTCTACGTGACGGACACGGGCATCGAATTCGTGGACGGACGGGCGGAGCCGCGCGGTACGGACGCCGTATACCGCTTCGGGCTCGACGGCGAACCCCTCACGGTGGCCGAAGGCGACGATCTCGGCGGACCCAACGGCATCGTCGTCGATGAGCAGGGGGCCGTCGTCGTCACGTTCGGAGGCGACCGCGTCTATCGTGTGGACCGGGCGGGCAATACCTCACCGGTCGCCACGCTCCCCCAGGGTCAGCTGGACGGTCTGGTCCAGCTTCCCGGTGAGGACCATCTCGTCACCAGCTGGTCGGCGCGAGGCGTCTACCGGATCGGTCCGGACGGCTCCGCCTCCCAGGTCGTGGAGGGGCTCAGCTCCCCTGCCGACATCGGGTACGACGCCGAGCGCGGGCGGCTGCTCATCCCCCTTCTCCAGCAGAACGAGCTGCATGTCGTGCCCATCGAGACGGACATGCGCGTGAGCGACGACCCGATGGACGGATACGCGCCGGCCGTCACGACCGCTGGCGACCGGGCGGACGACGCCGCCACGCTCGGTGTGGCCCGTCACGACGAGCTCGGCGCCTACCTGACCGATGGAGAAGGGCGCGCGCTGTATCTGTTCAAGTCGGATACGGCAGGACAGAGCACCTGCTTCGACCGGTGCGCCGACGTATGGCCGCCCCTCCTCACGGACGGCATGGCCGAGGCCACCGATGACGCCCTCCAGAGTTCGCTGATCGGGACCCTCCGCCGACCCGACGGCACCATGCAGGTCACCTACGGCGGCTGGCCGCTCTACTACTACGAGCAGGACCGCGGCCCGGGAGACATCCAGGGCCAGGACATCATGGGCTTCGGTGCCGAGTGGTACCTGATCGGCCCCGATGGCGCGGAGGTCGAGCACGAGGAGGGGAATGGCCGCTGACGCGCGCGACCGCCGCTGACGAATGCGGTCGGGGGTGAAGCCCCGTGGGCGCGTTCCATACGGTTGCGCGATCGAGCGCGGCCTACCGGGTAGGTTGCGGACGGCAAGGATAGGCGCAATGCTGGGGAACCCCCGCGAACGGGAGGTTGTCCATGCGCCGCACGTCCGTCCTCGGTCTTCTGCTCGCTCCAGCTACGGCACTCTCCGCTTCGTGCGGGGCGCGCACCGAGGCCGGCCCGTCCTTCCAGGTCCGGGACAGCGCGGGGGTGGAGATCGTCACCTCGACCGCACCGGCATGGTCGGAGCGCGAGACCTGGAGTGTGGACCCCGCGCCCAGGCTGGTGCTGGGTGGCGGATCCGCCGACACCGGCGAGGAGCTCTGGGACATCCGCGCCCTCGCCGTGCTTCCCGGCGAACGTACGGCGGTCGCGCTGGGAACGGCCGGCGAAGTGCGGATCTACGATGCGGAGGGAGCCCGCGTCCTCACGATCGGAGCGGATGGCGACGGTCCCGGCGAGTTCCGGGACCCCCGTGGTCTGGCGCTCCAACCGCCCGACACGCTCCTCGTGCTGGATCGCGAGCGGATCCAGACCTTCCTGCTGGATGGGACCCTCCTCGCCACCACGCGGCTCCCGCCACCGAATTCCGTGGACGCGAGCGCGTACGCGTTCCCGATGAACATCCTGCCCGACAGGAGCGTGCTGGCGGTCGTGTCGCGGGGTCCGAGTGAGCTGCCCTCCGGCATCTTCCGCCCGGATCAGGGAGCCGCCGTCTATGGGCCCACGGGCACCACCACGCTGCTGGGATGGGGTCGCGGGATCGAGCAGGAGATGCTGGGTGAGGGAGCGCGAGTCATGCCCATCGTGGCACCTTTCGCGCGCTACGGACACCTGACGGCGGGCGGCAGCGCGCCGTACCGGTATGCGGTGGCGGACAACGGCACCTACGAGATCCGGATCTTCGACGGAAGCGGCGCAGTGCGTCAGATCGTGCGGCGCATCGTGGAGCCGGTGCCGGTCCAGACCGGATGGGTCGAGGCGTGGAAGGAGGAGCAACGCCAGGCCTCCTGGACCCAACGCAGGCTACCGGACCTGGAGCGGGGGTGGAGCTCGATGACCGTGAACGAGACACTCCCGGCTTTCGAGCGCTTCCTCGTCGATCAACAGGACCACCTGTGGGTGGAGCAGGTTCGTCCCACCTCGGTGGGGCCCACCCGGTATGACGTGTTCGCGCCGGAGGGTAGGTACCTGGGATCCGTGACGCTGCCCGACGGCTATCGCCCGATCCCGGAGCCCGTCATCACGCGGGACCGCTTCGTCGGCGTATGGGCCGACGCGATGGACGTCGAGACCGTCCGGGTATACGCGCTGCGAACGCCGGTGGGCTGAGCGCCGGGGAGGGCGGCGCCAGGGCTGCCACTGGACCCAAGGCACGGCTTGCTCTAGCCTCCACCCTCCCCCCTTTCACCACCGACCGACATCTCCATGAGCGACACCCGACTGACCTCGAAGGAGCGCGCACGGTTGCGTGCGCAGGCCCACGACCTGGAGCCGGTGCAGCACGTCGGGGCGGGCGGGCTGACCCCCGCCGTGCTGCGCAGCCTCCGGGAGGCCTTCCACACGCGGGAGCTGCTCAAGCTCAAGGTCCTCGAGAGCGCCCCGGCCTCGGCCTGGGACACCGCCGACGCGATCGTGGCCGAGATCGACGGCGCCCAGGTGGTCCAGACGATCGGACGCACGGTGGTGCTGTACCGCCCCCTCCCGGACGACCCCGAGGAAGCGGCGCGGTAGGGCCGCTCGCCCGGGCGGCTCTCGAGCCTTATTCTGCCGGGGCGTTCCCACGATTCCACCCGGTGGCATGGCCGCTTCGTCTCCCCCGCCCGAAGAGATCACGCGCCTCCTGGAGTCCGCCTCATCGGGCGACGGTGAGGCGTTCGACCGCGTCTTCCGCGTCGTCTACGACGAGTTGCGGGGCCTCGCCCGTCTCGTGCGTCGAGGTCGCGCCTCCGAGACCCTCAACACCACGGCGCTCGTCCACGAGGCCTATCTGCGGCTCCTGCCGTCGCAGGGGCTCGCCTGGCAGGGCCGATCCCACTTCATGGGCGTGGCCGCCCGTGCCATGCGCCAGGTGCTGGTGCGTGCAGCCGAACGGCGCAGCGCCATCAAGCGCGGCGGTGGCGACGAACCGGTCTCGCTGGTCGAGTCGCAGCATCAGCGCCTCGGAGGCGACGTGGGTCAGGTGGAGCCGGAGCGCATCCTCGTGCTGGATGCGGCCCTCTCCCGCCTGGAGGCGCTGAGCCCTCGTCAGGCACGGGTGGTCGAATGCCGCTTCTTCGCCGGTCTCAGCGTGGAGGAGACGGCACAGGCCCTGTCCGTCTCCGAACCGACGGTCAAGCGGGACTGGAGCGCAGCGCGTGCCTGGTTGGCACGGGAGATGGCGCATGGCTGATCCGCACCCGGATCGGATCCGCTAGGGAACAGGGATCCCGACGGCGTTCCACCCGAGCCCGGCCCACGATGGATGCTGCCCGCTGGCAACAGATCCAGGATGTGTTCCTGGACGCGCTCGAGCTGAGTCCTGCCGAGCGTGCGCCCTTCCTGGATGGGGCGTGCGGCGCCGACGCGGAGCTCCGTCGCGAAGTGGAGAGCCTGCTCGACGCCGGAGCCACGGCCGACCCGCTGCTCGACGCCACACTGGACGATCTCGTCCTGCTCGTCGAGGAGGATCCGGCCCGGGGGCCTTCTGCTCCGGAGCGAGCCGGTCCGTACGCCGTGCTCGAGGAGCTGGGCCGCGGCGGGATGGGCATCGTGTACCGCGCCCGGCGCGCCGACGGGCAGTACGAGCGCGAGGTGGCGCTGAAGATCGTACACGTCGCCGGGGACTCTGTGGAGGTGGCACGCCGCTTCCGGCAGGAGCGGCAGATCCTGGCGTCCCTGGAGCACCCGAGCATCGCCCGTCTGTACGACGCCGGTGCCACTGCGGATGGTCGGCCCTTCCTGGCGATGGAGCTGGTGCGCGGCGAACCGATCCATCACCACGCGGACCGACTGCGCATGTCGGTCGACGCACGCCTTCGCCTCTTCGAGCAGGTGGTGGCAGCCGTCGACTTCGCGCATCGCAAGCTCGTCATCCACCGTGACCTCAAGCCCTCCAACGTGCTCGTGAGCGAACAGGGCGAAGTCAAGCTCCTGGACTTCGGCATCGCGAAGCTGTTGGAGGCCGACTCCACCGAGACGACGCGGGACGAGCCCGTGACCCGGGCGGATCAACGACTCCTCACCCCGGAGTACGCCTCACCCGAGCAACAACGTGGCGAGCCTCTGTCCACGGCCTCCGATGTCTATTCGCTGGGGATCATGCTGCACCAGCTGCTCGTGGGTACGCGCCCGACCGGGCCCGGACTCCCCGCGCCGTCCACCGTGCAGGACACGGCGTCGGCGGCCGACGTCCGGGGGACCACCGCGGCCCGCCTGCGTCGTCAACTCAAGGGGGAGCTGGACACCATCGTGCTCAAGGCGCTCCGCCCCGAGCCCGACGCGCGCTACCCGTCCGCCGCGGCGCTCCTGGACGACCTCGTACGGTACCGTACCGGGCTGCCCCTCTCCGCCCGTCCCCCTTCCTGGGCCTATCGAGCACGGAAGTTCGTCGGGCGCAATCGACTCGCGGTCGCCGCCGCGACGGCGGCGACGCTGGGCCTGTTGGGCGGGCTGACCGCCGCGGTGCATCAGGCTCGGATCGCGCGTCAGGAGCGCGATCTCGCGCAGTCCGTGAGCGGGTTCCTGGTGAACCTCTTCAGCTCGGCCAATCCGCTCCAGGCGTCTCCCGAGCGGCTGGATACGCTGCGCATCAACGCCTTCCTGGCGCGAGCCGTCGACCGGCTCGACACCGACCTGGGCAGCCAGCCCGAGCTCCGGGCCCGCATGCAGCTGCTACTGGGTTCGGTGCACGAAGGCCTCGGGCTCTACGAGCCCGCGCAGAGCCTGCTCACTGCGGCACTCGAGGGCTATCGGACTCTGGAGGGGGACGACGGCGCAGAGGTGGCGGCCGCCCTTGGGGAGTTGGGGAAGGCGCTTCATTCCGCGGGGAGGTTCGGCGAGGCGGAGCAGCGGTATCGGGAAGCGCTGGAACGCACTCGGGAGCGCCTGGGCGAGCGGTCGCCGGAGCTCGCCCGGTTGCGGACGCAGTATGCCGGCCTCCTGCTGTCCCAGGACCGGCTGCCGCAGGCGGAATCCGTGCTGGTCTCCGCGTTGGACGTGCGGCGCGACCTTCTCGCGGAGCGGTCCATCCCCATGGCGAGCGACCTCAATCTCCTCGCCGCTCTCCAGTACCGACAGGGGCGCGTGGAGGAGTCGGTCGGCACGATGGTCCAGGCGCACGACATGATGCGCGATCTGGTCGGCGCAAACCACGCCACCACCGCCGTCTTCGCGCAGAACCTCGGTCTGGTGCTGTACCGGTTGGAACGCAATGAGGAGGCGGAGCCGCTGCTGCGCGAGGCGATCACGGGCATGCGCGCGGCACTCGGTCCGGACCATCCCAACGTCGGGCCCGCCCTGAAGACACTGGCGAACGTCGTCAACGCCCTGGGTCGCTGGGACGAAGCCGATTCACTGTTCGTCGAGGCACTCGCCTTCTCCCGGAGGGTCATGGGGCCGGTCCACCCGGACGTCTCCACCACGCTCCACGACCATGGCGGCAACCTCATGCAGCGGGGTGAGCTGGAACGCGCCCTGCCACTCCTGGAGGAGGCGGTCCGCGTCGAAGCCGACCTCGGGGATGTCGGTGCGGGCCTCGGCATCACGATGGGCACGCTCGCCGAAGCCCGGCGCCGCACGGGGGATGCGCAGGCCGTGGCCACCTACCTCGAGGCCCTCGAGATCCTGGAGGGCGCGTTCCCGCCCGGTCACCCGCGCATCCTGGTGGCCCGCAACGGATGGGCGCTCGCGGTCGCCGACGCGGGACGCCGGGAGGAGGCGGAGACGGTTCTGCTCGACAACTACGACGGGGCGGTGCAGATCCCGGACGGAGGGCAGGCCGCCCGCCTGACGGCGCGCGCGCTCGCCGACTTCTACGAGAGCGTGGGCGACACGGAGGAAGCGGAGCGCTGGAGCGCGCTGGCCGAGCTACCGGACGCCTGATCTCGACCCGACCCGGCGACGACCCCCTTCGACCTGGCTTCGGCAGGAGCGCTCAGCGCGCCTCCACCACGAACCCCTGCCACGGCGTCTCCTGGACCACCCGCCCCTCCGCGTCCAGCGCCTGCACGCGCCACTCCAGGGTCTGCCCGGTGTGCGCGTCCAGGAGGAAGGGCGGTGCGGCGTACGACGCCACTCCGGCCTGGACCACCGCCGCCAGCGCCTCCTCGCCGCGCATGTCCCGCACCTCGAGGCGGTAGAGCAGTGCCGAGGCCACCGGACTCCACGCGAGCACGAGCGGCGGACCGGCCGCCACGCGTGCGTCCGCGGTGGGCGTGAGCAGGCGCAGCCGCGTGCCTGCCACCACGTGCGCACCTGCGTCCCCCACGAAGTAGCGCAGCACCGGCAGCGGGAAGCCTGCGACCGCGCCGGTGGGCAGCACTCCCGCGCCGGCGCCGACCGCGGCCAGGTCGATGTCCCCTTCCTTGTCGTCGGAGGCTTCGATGCGCAGGAGCACCTGGTGGAGCCCGGAGATCGCCACCGGAAGCCGCCGCGGATCCGGTCCGGCGATCACGACCTCACCCGTCGGCGGCAGGAAGAGGTTGAAGCGCTCCAGCTCCGTGTAGCGCCGCTGCGTGCCGCGCAGCTCCGCGGGCAGGGTGGCCTCGGTGAGCAGGTCCTCCGCCGTCGGCGGCTCCTCGCCGGGCAGCACCACCTCCCAGCGACCCACCAGCCGCCCGGTTCCCGTGTAGGCGATCCGCGCCTCCACGGGCGGGGGCGCGTCACCGGTGCGCACCGCCAGGACGGGCTCGTCGCCCGCGAACGCGAGCTGGACGTCCAGCAGCGCCAACGGCGTGCGCGCGCCACCGGCCGTGAGACGGCAAGTCACCGCCACGTACTGGTCGGGCCCCAGGCCCGTGGGATCGACGAACCGACGGACATAGAAGAAGCGGGAGTCCGCTCCGGCCTCCGCCGCCTGGTAGGCCCGTCGCGCCACCGACGGCGGGATGGACATCACGTCGCTGAAGCCGTCCTGGCCGCTGAGGCGGCTGCGGTCGAACCGCACCGGGAGTGCTCCGAACACGGTGGCGGGATCGCATTTCTCCCCCACGTCCGGGGAAGCCGGGATCAGCTCCCCACACCACAGCGCCTCCACCGGCACGTAACCGTCGAGGTTGCCGAAGGTGATGAACACCGTCGTGGCGCCGGCGGCGTTGACGTTCACACCGGTCGGGAACCGCGCGATCTGCGCGTCGAGCCCACCGGCGTGCACCCCAGCGAGGAGTGCCGTGCCGAAGGCGACGCGCCGGACGAGAGCGAGGGACGCACGCATGGGGCTCGGATCTCCTAGAAGAACGTGAAGTTCAGGCCCAGGTCGAGCCACCACGCGGTGCGCCGATCTGCCTGGTCGAACGTGGCGTTGAACGTCTCCACATCGCTGCGCGTGTAGCGCAGGAAGTACTGTCCTTGCACGCGGTCGAGCCACGGCAGCACGGAGGACCACTGCGCGTCCACCTGGTTGTTGTAGCGCCGCCGGGTCCGCAGCAGGTCCTCACTCGAGGTGTCGGAGAAGCGCACGCTCACCTGGCTGCGGTCGAAGACCTGCCACTGCAGCTGGGCGCCCCACCGGGTGGTCTCGTCGGTCTCGTCCCGCTCCAGGTTCTCGGAAGTCTCCAGACCCACATCGATGGCCAGGCTCAACGTCCGCCAAGGCGCGACGCGCACCGTGCCCGTCGTGCGCGTCACCGTGAGGTCCGCGTTTTCGCGGCCCTCCTGGCGGTTGTCCTGCTCCGAGCGATTCCACTGCGCGCCGAGGCTGATCCGGGCGAAGCGCCAGTCGGCGCCCGCGGTGCGGTTGAGGCTCACCTGGTGGGGTACGTGGGAGGGGCTGAAGCCACCATCGGTGGGGACGTCGCGTCCCCGCTGGTGCGTGCGATCCTGCCGGTACTGGAGGGACGGCAGCCACGCCGTGGTCACGCCCACCACGCGCGCGAGCGGCATGCCGACCGAGAGCTGCGAGCGGTCCAGGTCGGTGGTGAGGATGGACGGGACATCGGCCAGGTTGTTGCGCGACTCCGCCCGGTTCGCCTGTACGGTGATGCCGCCCACGTCGGCGCTCACGTCCACCTGGTCCTGCAGGCGATCGGCTTGCGTGTAGGCACCGAGGCTGCGGTAGAGCGGATCCACCCGCTCGTGACGGTAGCCGACCGTGACACGCGCGCGCCGGGTATCGGACAGACGCAGATCCCGGAGCGCGTCCACGGAAGCCTCGAGGTACCGGGCCCCGGAGGTCTCCTCCTCCACGCCCACGAGATCGAAGCCCTGGGCCAGCGTGGGATCCTCCGGATTGTCGAACCTGCTGCGCGAGACGCCGGCGTCGAGGCGCAGCCGACGGGACAGCGCCTGGGCGGTCACCCGCAGCGCGAGTCCGCGGCTCTCCTCGGCGTCGTTGACCACACCTTGATTGAAGCCGGCCTGGGGACGGACCGATCCGTTCAATCCGGAGAGCTCCACCCGCAGCGCTCCCGGCGTCGAGAACGCCTCCAGGCCGACCGTGCCGGTGACCAGCCGATGCCCGCCGTCGTCCAGACCGATGAGCCGGTCCCAGCCCACCTCCTGGCTTCCGTTCAGCGCCGCCACGGAGAGATCCACCCGCGAGCCGGGCCGCACCGCCAACGTGGCGCCCCGGCTCGAGAAGCGATTGACGAGGTGACGCTGGTCGCCGGCCGACACGTGTCCGACGGACAGGTCCACGGGGCCATTGGAGGCCTGCAGCAGATAGCTGGACAGATCGAGCCGCGGTGCGTCGTCCCCTCGCTGGTAGAAGCGCAGCGCCTTGTCGCGCTCGCTCGCGCCCACCAGCGCGGTCTGGGATGCCACCTTGAGGGCTCCGCGCACGTGCTCGGTGCTCAGGCGGAACTGCAGGTCCACGTTCTCGACGGCCTCGGGAGGCGCGGCCTCTTCGGGATCGAACCCTTCCGTCATCCGGCGCGCCGTGGCGGCCGTCAGCGAGAGGTCGGAACGGCCGGGCTGGAACCCGAGGGGACCGACGGTCTGGAACGGCTGCCGGTGCACCTCCCGCCAGGTGCCGGACGCGGATTCCACCACGTACACGACGAGCTCATGGGTCCCGCCGGGCAGCAGGATCAACCCACGCTCGTAGGCCATGGACCGCGCACCCGCACGGAAGAGCCCGGTCACGTCCGTCCGATCGATGAAGACGGCGATCCGCTCGGCAGGCCGCAGCAGCGGCCGACTGAACGTCAGCTCGATCGGCGCATCCCGCGCGACGGCGAGTCCGTCCGTCAACGAGCTGGTGACCTGGAGGGAGGCCCCCGCGACCGGGGAAGGGACCTCCTGGGCCTCGATCGCGGAGACGCCGTGCGCGGCGCACACGGCCGTCGCCGCCACCATCGCTCGCAGCCGACGCATGCCTGTCCCGGGGCTCGGGGGCGGCGGAGGAACCGCTCCCCTGCCGGGACGGGTGTCCCATCCGTCTCCCCTTAGCGGATCGGAGGCCGGGAGGGATCAGCGCACCGACCTCAGCGGCGCAGCCCCACCACCCTGCCCTCCAGTCCCCACGTCGGATCGGCCTCGAAGCCCAGGTGCGCGAGCGCGGTGACGGCCACGTCCACCACGTGGACGGGACCCTCCGGCCGACCCGGCTCTACCGACGGCCCGGCCGCCAGGTAGAAGATGGTCCGCTCCTCCGGCGTGTCCCCGCCGTGCCCGCCGGTGGGCAGGCGACCGTGATCGGTGGACACCAGCACCAGCCAGTCCTCGTCGGCCCAGGTGGCGCGCTCGCGCATCGCGTCCAGCAGCCGGGCCACGTGGCGGTCGGCGAGCTCGATGGCCTCCCGGTACTCTCGGCCGATGGCCCCGGTCTCGTGGCTCACCTCGTCCGGATTGCCGAGGTACACGAACAGGGCGTCGGGATCTCCGCTGCGCAGGTGCTCGGCGGCGGCGTCCACGCTCCATTCGTCCGCCTCCGCCCAGCCAATCTCGTAGCCGTCGACGATCTGCCGCTCATCGATGCGGCTCCCGAGCGCCACGCTCCCGTCCTCGGCCAGCGCGAGCGGTGTCCAGTCCACCGCTGCGAAGGTGTTCAGCTCGGGGCGGAGCTGTTCGATGCGGTCGAGGAAGCCGGGATAGGCCTCGTAGTTCTTGCCCCCGAACTCGTTGTCGGTCACGCCGTGCTTGTCCGACCACACGCCGGTCAGCATGGACGACCAGCCGGGCCCGCTCACGGACGGGAAGCCGGTGCGCGCCGAGTCCGTGTAGGCGCCCTGCGCGATGAGGCCATCCAGGGCGGGGGTGGGCACCTCGGCGAGAACGTCGGGGCGGACGCCGTCGATGCCGATGACCAGCACCTTCGGGCGCGTGGCGGCGGGGGACGACTCCGCCCTGCCGGACCCGTCCTCCGCGGGGGGCCCGTCCGGCGGGGGTGCATCGCCGGAGCAGGCGGCCAGCAGCATCAGGATCGGAATCGCGGTCCGTCCACGGGGCGCCGCTGCGCGAAGAGATGCGGAGCAAGCGACGGAAGGGGGCGCAGCATGGGGCATGGGCTTCCTCTGCCGATGCGGCCGGTCTCCAGCGGGCCGGCCGCACGACAGGCTGGCGTCCACAGGGACCCCGCGCAACCGCGGCGCAGCGCCCGTTTCCGGTCCGTGACGGGGCGCCGGTCGGATACCCCCGCCCTGGATCGGTCGCGGGCGAGGTCCGCGCGAGAGCTCGACCTCAGCTGATCCCGACCCGGCCCTTCACCGCATCCAGCAGCGCCTTGGAGTCGTAGCCGATCCCGTCCTTGAAGACGGTCACGACCTGGTTGATGGTGGCCGGGTCTCCCGTCAGGTCGCCTCGGATCAACACCAGGTCAGCGGTCTTGCCCACCTCCACCGAGCCCAGCTCGCCGTCCACGCCCAGGACCGTCGCACCGTTGAGGCTCATGATGCGGACAGTCTCCTCGGGGGTGAAACCGGCCTCGCGCAACAGCTCGAAGTTGCGTTGGTCCCCGTAGCCCGGCAGCGCGCCCCCGTTGCCGGTGGGGTCGACGCCGGCCGCCAGCAGTCCCCCCATCTCCACGAACCTGCGCTCGTACGCCATCGCCTTCTGGAACGCCTCGGGCGAGAACGCGGCGTCCGGTGAGGAGTCGATCTGCTCCCTGGCCTTCAGGTAGTCCGCGCGCACCTCGGGCGCCATGGCTTCCAGGGCCCGCGGATCCTTGGTCGGACGGTTCGGCACGAAGAGCTCGTAGACCGCCAGCGTGGACGTCATGGGCACGTCGTTGTCGATCATGAGCCGGAAGGTGTTCGCCACCTCGGGGCCCTCGATGTCGACGTTGACGGCGTGCTGCATGAACGTCATCGGACACTCGCTCTGCTCCTTGCTCGGATCGTAGTCCGAGTTGGTGAAGAGGCCGTGCTCGATGTTGTCGATGCCCAACCCGACCGCCTCCGTGAAGCTGATGGAGCAGATGTGGCCGGTGACCTTGATGCCCTGCTTGTGGGCCTCGTCGATGGCGGCCTTGAACTGCTCGTAGCCGATGTTGGTGTAGGCCTTGAGCCAGGTGGCGCCCTCTTCGGCCCAGTAGCGGACGAAGCGCCGTGCCTCCTCCGGCGTGTCGATCAGCGTCATGCTGGTGACGCCGTCCCCGCCCGTGATGTACGGCGCCGTGATATGGATGCGCGGACCCGGCCAGTTCCCGCGCTCGATCTCCGCCTTCATGTTGAGCTCGGAGTAGGGCGCGCGGCTGCCGGTGGTGCGCACGGTGGTGATGCCTGTCCCCAGGTAGAGGCGCGGCGCGCTGTACACCAGCGTGGCGCCGCGGCCCCCGGCAGCCGTGTAGTACAGGTGGTTGTGCAGACCCACGAGGCCGGGGATCAAGGTGTGCCCGGAGCCGTCGATGACCCGCGCGCTCTGCGGAACGCGCACCGTACCGGCGTTCCCCATCGCGGAGATCCGGCTCCCGTCGATCAGTACGGTCTGGCCGGGTCGGGCGGGCGCCCCCGTGCCATCGATCACCGTCACGTTGGTGATGGCCACCTGGGGCGCGTCCACGGAGACGTACTCCTGCATGGCCGGCGCGAGCTGACGCTGGGCGGACAGGGGCGCTGCGGCAGCAGCGAGGAGCACGGGAGCGAGAAGGCGCGCGATGCGGCTCATGGTCGGGATCCGGGCTGGAGTGGACCTGGGGGGGCAATGTACGGGCCTGCGCGGATCGCGGCACCATAGGCCCCCGATTGCCGGCCGCGGCTCCCCTCCTCAACGCACCGTGAACGCGCTGTGCATTCCGGCCTCCAGGTGCTCGGAGATGTGGCAGTGCATCATCCAGGCACCGGGGTTGGAGAGCTCCAGCAGGAGATCCACGGTCGCGCCCACCGGGACGAGCACCGTGTCCTTCCAGACGAGGTTGTCCGTCGGCACCCCGTTCACGGAGAGCACCAGGAAGCGCTGCCCGTGGATGTGCAGCGGATGCTGCATCGCGTGGAAGGCGCGCCGCTCGTTGTGCACGCGGATCTTCCGGACCGCGCCGAGCGGCAGCTCCCACGCGATGTCCATACCTTCGCGCCCGGTGGCGGGATCGCGCAGCACCCAACGCACCTCCGCCGAGGTCGCGTTCCAGTTCATCATGGGCATGGTGCCCGACCATTCGACCGGGTGGAAGTAGGCGGAGTCCACACGCATCAGCCGCTCCACCACGAAAGGAAGCCCTTCCTGCTCCATGGTCAGGAGCAGCTCGTGGTCCACGGGCCGATCGAACTCCCCACGGACGCGATCGATGTCCTCCTGCACGAAGAGGTGCTCGCGCAGGGTGGTGAAAGGACCGGCGAGGTCAGGCAGCTTCACGTCGTGACGCACCGTGACAGTGCCCAATCGATCCACCTCGGGAAAGAAGCGTCCGCCGAGGTGATCCATGCCTGTGACCCGGTTCTCGATGGGCAGCTCACCCGCCGCGGGGAAGCGGACGTGGACGATGGCGCGCTCGGCCGGCGCCAGGACGACGCTCTCCGTCCATGCCTCCCGCTCGTAGAGGCCGATGTCCGAGCCCACGATCTTCATCGGCGCGCCGCCGAAGGACAGGTTGAACGTGCGCGTGTTGGACACGTTCGTCAGGAAGAAGCGCACCACCTCCCCCTGCTCCACCTCGATGCGGTACTCGGGCTCCCCGTTCAGCAGGAACAGGTTCCCGAATCGGCCCATGAGGGCGTCGTTCGCCCGCTCGCGCCCGAACGGCACCAGCGCGTCCCCGTTCATGAGGATGTCGTCCAGGACCACCACCTCCTCCCGGTGGACCGGGCCGTAGTAGTCCGCGCGCGCCGGACGCACCATCAGGTTGCCCGCCAGGCCCAGGTCCTTCTGGATGTCCTCGCGGTGATGTGGGTGGTACCAGTAGATGCCGGCATCCGGCACGTGCACGGTGTACGTGAAGGACCCGCCCGGCGCGACGGGCTCCTGCGTCAAGTGCGGCACCCCATCGGAGGCGTTGTCGATCCGGATGCCGTGCCAGTGCACGGTGGTGGGCCAGTCGATCCGGTTCGTGAAGCGGACCGTGATGGTCGCGGCCTCGTGCACCTGGATGAGCGGGCCCGGGATCTGGCCGTTGAACCCGTAGACGATGTGCGTTCCGCCGCGCAGGCGACGCCGCACATAGGTGGCCTCCAGCGCCAGCGTGTCCCCGTCCGCGAGCTCCACCAGCTCGCGCGGGCGCACCCACGGGATCGATTCGGGATCGGCCGCGCCGGGCAGCCAGGGCGCCGCCTCCGGCGCCTCCAGCTCCATCAGCGCGGGCAACATGGTGATGCCCTCCGGCATGGGCGGACGGAGCCACCCGTCCCCGCCGTGGACGTGGTGCATGCCTCCCATGCCCCCGCCGGGATCCGCACCGACGTCGATACCGCCGGCCCCCACGAGGTATTCCATCATGTCGGCGGGATACATCCGGGTCGACGGCGATTGGCCGCGGAGCACGAGGCGGCCACTGCGCTCCACGACATCGGGCGCAACCTCGGCGCTCACGAGCAGGACGAACTTGTCCAGCGCGATCCGTCCCAGCTCGACCACCCCGTTGCGGACCTCCTGCAGCCGGGTCTCCGGGTAGAACGTGGGGGTGGTCAGCCAGGCCACGTACGTGGTGTAGGGTCGACCGGCATCGTCGGTGCCGAGCTCGCCGGGATCGGGGAGCCCTCGCACGGTGAGGGTCGCGTCATAGCGGACGTTGCCGTCGGCGGTGACCGCCACAGTGAAGGGAGACGCCGCGAAGCGCAGGTCCACGCGCGCCTCGACGTCACGCCCCAGGCCCAATGGTGCCGTGAGCACCATGCAGTAGAGGTCGGTGGACGCCGTGCGGGGTCCGGCCGAGGCGCGGGTGCAGGGATCGGGCGTCGAGCCGGTCGGGGATTGGGCCCGGACCCCCTCCGCCCCGCCCGCCAGGAGGATGGCGAGCGAGAGCACACGGACGGAGGCGGGAGCGCGGATCATGATCGAAGATAGGCGCGGGCCGGGCCGATCCGCGAACGAGAGGGCGTCACTCCCAGCGGGTGGGGCCGACCGGCTCTCTCGATTCATCGACTGGCTCCAGTCACCGAGCGGCTCCAGTCACCGACCGGCTCCAGTCACCGACCGGCTCTCTCCATTGACCGAACGGCTCCAGTGACCGAGCGGCTCCCTTCTTTCAGCGACCGGCTGACCGGCCGAGCAGGCGAGCACCCCACAGGCGACCGGCCGAGCAAGCCAAGGGACCTCACCTCGACTCGCCTGCAGCGTCAACTCACGGTCGGCTCGCCTGGACCGTCCCCTCACCGTCGACTCGCCTGCAGCGCCACCCCGGCGGCTTGCGCGACCTGGCCGTAGAGCTCTGCGAGCGCCTCCAGGCCGTAGTGGGCATTCAGGCCGCTCGGATTGGGCAGCGCCCAGATGGCGGTCTCTCCGATGCGGTGGTCCTGCTCGCCCACGCGCGCGGTCGGGCGCCCGAAGCCGGTGCGATAGGCGCCGAGGCCCACGAACGCGAGGACGCGGGGTCGCAGACGGCGGACCTTCCGCGTAAGGCGCTCCGCACCCTTCCGGAACTCGTCGGGATCGAGCTCGTCCGCGCGCGCGGTGGTGCGCATGACGAGGTTCGTGATCCCGATGCCCTTGTCCACGAGCGCGGCCCGGCTCGCGGCGTCGAACCCGGCGCGCACGTCCAGCAGGTCGCGCGTGATCCCCGCCGCGTGCAAGGCTTTGTAGAAGCGATTGCCCGGATGGGCGAAGTGAGCCCCCGACGCCGCCGTCCACAGCCCCGGATTGATCCCGCAGAAGAGCAGGCGCAGACCGGGTCCCACCAGGTCCGGCACGGTCCGGGTCCGGGCGGCCTCCAGCTCCGCGCGCGAGAAGGTGTGGGGGCGCGATGCACCGGCCCGCCGCCCGCGCGCCTCCTCTCCTGGCGTCTTCTTCCCTGGCGTCTTCTTCGCTGGCGTCTTCTTCGCTGGCGTCTTCTTCGCTGGCGTCTTCTTCGCTGGCGTCTTCTTCGCTGGCGTCTTCTTCGCTGGCGTCTTCGGCATCGGGCGAGGGTGTCACCTCGGGGCGGACGGGTCAAGCGGCTGGAGTACGGCATGCGTGCCGTGGCAGACACCCTCCTGGCACGCATCGGTACCCAAGGGCGATCGGATCCACGCGTTCTGGCCCCCGACGGAACGCAGCGCTGCATCGCCTGCACCTGGGTCTCCGATCAAGGACCGGACGCCGGTCCTCGTGGTCGGATCCCGCGATTCCCTACAGCGTCGGATCCCGAGATTCCCTTCTCGTCGGCTCCCGCGCTCGTTCATCCAGGTTGGATCCATCCCGGTCGGGTTGATCCTGGTCGGATTCATCCCGGTCGGATTCATCCCGATCGGATTCATCCTGGTCGGATCCCGAGCGCGGTCTTCATCGCGTCGACCTCCGCCTGCGTGGCGCGCTTGAGGGGGGGCAGGTGTGGGACGGGCTGCCCGCGCGGGTCCCGGAAGACGGCC
>JAWKQN010000033.1 GCA_041390125.1 Gemmatimonadota bacterium
CGGCCTCGGCGGAGGGCAGTGCGCGCAGCTCCTCGATCAGGGTCCCGATCGCACGTCCGAACTCGACCGGTCGTCCGGGGCCCTCGCCTCGCCAGAACGGCATCTTCCCGGGCTCGCCGGGCGCGGGCGACACCAGCACGCGGTCGTGGTCGATGGCTTCGATGCGCCACGACGAGGCGCCCAGCAGGAAGACCTCCCCCTCGCGCGACTCGAAGACCATCTCCTCGTCCAGCTCGCCCACCCGCACCGGCCGCTCGGCGCCGGCCAGGAAGACGCCATACAGGCCGCGGTCGGGGATGGTACCGCCGCTGGTGACCGCGATGGTGCGTGCGCCCCGGCGCGCCTCCAGGATGCCGTTGATCCGGTCCCACGTGATGCGGGGTCGGAGCTCGCGGAAGTCGTCGGAGGGGTAGCGGCCCGACAGCATGTCGAGCACACGCTCGAAGGCGGAGCGCGGCAGGTCCGCGTAGGGGGCCGCGCCGCGGATCAGGGCGTACACGTCGTCGGCCGGGATCGGCGCTTCGGACACGATGGCCACGATCTGCTGCGCCAGCACGTCCAGCGCGTTGCGCGGGTAGGTCGTGCGCTCCACCCAGCCGTCGCGGATGGCCCGCCCGACCGCCGCGCAGGCCAGCAGGTCCACCCGGAACTTGGGGAAGATCACGCCCTTGGAGACGGCCCCGACGTGGTGTCCGGCGCGGCCGAAGCGCTGGATGCCGGATGCGACGGAAGGCGGCGCCTCGATCTGGATCACGAGATCGATCGCGCCCATGTCGATGCCGAGCTCGAGCGAGCTGGTGGCGACCAGCGCCGGCAACAGACCGCGCTTGAGGCGGTCCTCGATGTCGGCCCGCTGATGCGGCGCCACCGAGCCGTGGTGGGCCAGCACGATCTCCTCGCCCGCCAGCTCGTTCAGGGCCGCCGAGAGCCGCTCGGCCAGCCGGCGGCTGTTGACGAAGATCAGGGTCGAGCGATGCGCGCGGATCAGCTCCAGCAGCCGCGGATGGATCTGCGGCCAGATGGAGGCGCGTTGCGGACCTGCCGACGCCGGTCCGGACGGGATCTCCTCCAGCGGCTCACCGAGCGTCGCCATGTCCTCGACCGGAACCTCGATCGTGACGTCGAACGTCTTGGGCTGGTTGGCGTCGACGATGTGGACCGGGCGCGAGACCGGAAGGGTGGCCTCGTCCGCGACGGCGTCCAGACCGCCCAGCAGCCGCGCGATCTCCTCCAGCGGGCGCTGCGTGGCGGAGAGCCCCACGCGCTGCAGCGGCGGAGCGCCCGCGCGCAGACGCTCCAGGCGCTCCAGCGACACGAAGAGGTGCGTGCCGCGTTTCGTGGCCGCCATGGCGTGGATCTCGTCGACGATCACCGTCTCCACCCCGCGCAGCGTCTCCCGCGCCTGCGACGTCAGCATCAGGTAGAGGGACTCGGGCGTGGTGATCAGGATCTCGGGCGGTGTGCGCACCAGCTCACGCCGCTCCCGTGCGGACGTGTCGCCCGTGCGCACACCCACCACCGGCATGCGGAACGGAAGCCCGGCGCGCTCGGCCTCGGCGCGGATGCCGGCCAGAGGCGCGCGCAGATTGCGCTCGACGTCGACGCCGAGCGCCTTGAGCGGCGAGATGTAGATGACCCGCGTGGACGAGGCGTCCGCGGGGGCCGGCCCGAACATCATGCGGTCGATCGCCACCAGGAAGGCCGCCAGCGTCTTCCCCGAGCCCGTGGGGGCCAGGAGCAGCGTGGAGGCGCCGGAGGCGATGCGGGGCCAGCCTTCCGCCTGGGCGCGCGTGGGGCCGGGAAAGGTGCGACGGAACCAGGCGCGGGTGGCGGCGGCGGCGAACTCGAGCGCGTCGGTGGGCGATGCGTTGCCCGGAAGCTCTGCCATCGACGAACGCTCGCCCTCGCGTCGGCGGGCGTAAAGGGCGTCGCCGACCGGGAGGACGTCACACCTTCTGTGCGGGGACCTCCTCCACCGCTCCGGTCCGGCCCATCAGCAGGCTCTGCACGAGCGAGCCCGAATAGAAGGCCAGCAGGTAGTAGCCGATCCCGGCGCCCAGCCACGCGCCGATCCCGATCGGCAGGATCCCCGAGATCGCGAGCAGCACCGGACCGCCCTGCCCGCCGAGCACGGTGCCGAGCACGGAGATGGCGCCGGCCAGCACGCCCAGGAGCAGTCCACCGGCAGCCAGCGGCGTGCCCTCCGACACATGGAAGACCGCCTGGAAGAGCGCGATCAGGATCGGGATCTGGATCAGCGCTCCGAGGAGGCCGGCTTTGTCCACCATGGAGATGCCCGCCTCCTGGTGGAGCGCCTTCAACGCGCGGTTGAGCTGGCCCGGCTCGTCCTTGAGCTCGCGGTTCAACTCCTTGATGCGCGGCTTGAGGGTGACGGCCACGCGCTGATGGGCGCGGGTCTTCCGTGCGAGCGGGAGCATGATGGGGATCAACAGGAGGCGGATCGCGAGCACCGTCACGAAGATCCCGAGCGCCAGCGAGCCGCCCAGCGCGTCCCCGGCCTGGTGGAGCAGGCGTTCCAGCGACGAGACGAAGGCGGACCACATGGAAGCTCCTCGGGCGGCGGGGGACGTCCGGGCGCGCCGCCGCGGACATTCCGGTGGGCTCCCCGGGGGGCGCAGCCGGGGCGGGGGATGGTTGCGTCGGAAGGACCGGCTTGGCAAGACGGGTGGGAGCGCGGGGGCGCGCGCATCGGCGGACCGACCGCATCCGGACTGGACATGCGCCTGCCGGGGTCGCAGTCTAGCCGTCGGCTCCTACGGAGACACCGGAATGCCACGCTCCCGCCCGCCCCCCGAGGCAGGACGTCCGCTTCCGGCCGGGTACGCCCCCCGCCCCCGCGTCGGCGTGTGGGTGGCGGTCACGGCGGCGTACCTGGCGGTGAGCGGGCTGGGACTGGTGGTCGCCGGCGCATTCCGCGCCGACGGCCTCGCGCTGTGGTATCCGCCGGCCGGGCTCGACCTGGCGCTCCTCCTGGTCTTCGGGCCGTGGTACCTGCCCGCGGTGGCGGTGGCCCATGTCCTGGCCGTCCAGGTGGCCGGAGGAGACTTCGGCGCAGGGGTGCTCGGCCTCTACGTGGGGCTCCACACCCTGCTGTTCGGCGCGGCCGCCCTCACCTTCCAGCACGTCCTCGGCTGCAATGCCCGTCTGCGCTCTCCGCGCGACGCCCTGGCCTTCGTCGGCGGGGCCGGCATCCTGCTGCCGCTCGCCGGAGCCGTCCTCAAGGCCTCCCTGCTGGGCGTCGCGGGCATCTCGGGGCCGGAGCGCACCTGGGCCGAAGGCGTGGTGACCTTCGCGATCGGGGACGCGACCGGGATCGCCATGGTGACGCCCCTGGTGCTGCTGGCGCTGCGCCCGATCCACTCGATCTGGTGGGACCGGGACCGATACCCTCCGGTCCCGGCGCGCCGGCTCAAGCCCCGTCGTCGGGTCGAGCTGGTCGCGGTCTGTGCGGTCACCTTCGCGCTGGCGCGCCTCGTCCTCCCCTTCCAGGGGCCGCCGACCTTCGGCCTGTTGATCGCGTTCCCGGTGGTCTGGGCGGCGCTCCGCCGCGGGGCGCTGGGCGCCGCGTGCTCCATCCTGGCACTGGACGTCCACGTCCTCCTGTCCGGCAGCGGGGCTTCGCTCGGCGCGGCGGACGTGTTCGCCCAGGAGGCGCAGCTGACCCTCGTCACCGTGAGCCTGGTGGCCATCCTGATCGGCGCCTTCGTGGATGGAGAACGCTCCGTCCGGTCCGTGCTGCGCCAGGCCGAGGAGCGCTTCGAGGGCGCGTTCCAGGCCACCCCGCTCCTGGCGTTCATCGCCGAGACCCGTAGCGCCGAGATCGTCGACGCCAATCACGCGTTCCTGCAGGCGACCGGGTACGGGCGGGAGGAGGTGGTCGGCCGGACCTCCCTCGCGCTCGATCTCTGGGAGGATCCGGCGGAGCGCCAACGCGTCGTGGCGGGGAACGCGCCGGGCGAGCCCGTGCGCGGCGCGGAGGTGCGCTGGCAGGACCGGGCCGGCCGACCCCTGCGCGTGCTCCTCTTCCGGGCCCTCTATCGCCGCGATGACGAGCAGCTCGCGCTCACCATGGCGCAGGACATCACGGAGCAGCGTCTGCTCGAGCAGAGCCTCCTGCACGCGGCGGATCGCGAACAGCGTCGCCTGGGCCGCGACCTGCACGACGACCTCGGCCAGATGCTCGTCGGGATCAGCTACCTTGCGGCGTCCCTGGAACGGTCGCTGCGCGAGGGCGAGCCGGGACGGGCCGCTGCCGCAGCCCGTATCCATACGCTCCTGGCGGCAGCCCTGGAACGGGCCCGGTGGATCGCCCACGGTCTCAACCCCATCCTGGAGGGGGACCGCGGGCTCCGCGAGGTCCTGGCGACGTACGTCGAAGACCTCTCGCGGCAGTTCGGTCTCGAGTGCTCGTTCCATGGGCCGGACGACGGTGCCGACATCCGGGATCCCGAGGCGATCGTGCAGGTCGTGCGGATCGTGCAGGAGGCGGTCTCCAACGCGGTGCGGCACGGCCGGGCGCGACGGATCGAGGTCGAGCTGGGGCGGACCCCGGAACGCGGTTGGGTGCTGCGGGTCCGCGACCACGGCCGGGGTCTGCCGGAGTCCGGCGTCGAGGGGCTGGGTACCAAGAACATGCTCTGGCGGGCCCGCACCCTGGGAGGCGACCTGCGCGTCGAGCCCGCGGCCCCGGAAGGCACGCAGGTGGTCCTCACGTTCCCCGAGAGGCCGCCGACCGGCGGGCCCGGTCCGGACGCCCCGGATTTGCGGTGACGCTTTCGCCAAAGCTAAACTGCGACAGCGAAGGGAGCGGGGGCTCAAACGCGGTGTGGAGGTGGGGCGGTGATCCGGATCCTGTTGGCGGACGACCACGCCCTGGTTCGTTCGGGCGTGCGGTCGCTCCTCGACCCTCTGGCGGGCCTCGAAGTCGTGGGAGAGGCGGCCAACGGCCGGGAAGCGCTGGAACTGGCGCGGGCCCTGCGGCCGGACGTCGTGGTGATGGACGTCAGCATGCCCGAGCTCAACGGGATCGACGCCGCCTCGGCGCTCAAGACCACGCTCCCGGGTCTGCGGGTCCTGCTGCTGTCGATGCATACGCGGGACGCCCTGGTGTCCCAGGCGCTGAACGCGGGCGTGGACGGGTACCTCCTCAAGGACTCCGTCCCCGCGGAGCTGGAGGTGGCGATCCGCGCCGTGGCGCGCGGCGACCGCTACCTCAGCCCGGCGCTCACCCGGGCCCTGATGCAGCGAGGAGGGGCCGCCGGTACCTCGGGTGGTGGGGGTGAGCTCACGCCGCGCCAGCGGGAGATCCTGCAGCTCGTCGCGGAAGGCAACTCCACGAAGGTCATTGCGCGCAAGCTGGGCCTGAAGCCCAAGACCGTGGAGAACCACCGCGCCCACCTCATGGACCGGCTGGGGATCCGCGATGTGCCCGGTCTGGTGCGCTACGCCATCTCCGTCGGGCTCATCCAGCCCGATTGAGGCCCCCATCCCCGCGCCCTGAGGGGCCGTCCCCCCCGCTTCTGGGGGTTCCTCCCCATGCAGCTCCGCTCCGGTTTCGTCGAACCTTGAGGGGTAGGGGTGCGCGGGTGCGTCGTCGAGTCATCCGGGCACAGGACGATCTCGGGAGGGCATCCGTGCTGGCAGACATCCTGGTCGTGGACCATCAGCCGGGCGCGCGGGCGGTGCTGCGCGCGATCCTGGAGACACGGGGGTTCCACGTGAGGGAAGCGACCGGCGGTGTGGAAGCCCTCTCCGAGATCGCTCGCCGTGCCTACACGTTGGTGATCACCGAGATGTGCATGCCGGAGCTGGACGGCATCGAGCTCCTGCTCCATGCCCGTACGCTCCGTCCCGAACAGAAGATCGTGACGATCTGCGGCAGCGAACAATTCCCGAGTGCCGTCCTGCTTCGCGACAGCGAGCTGCTCGGCGCTGCGGGCGTGCTTTCCCGACCCTTCGAGCCGGAAGCCCTGCTCGAGCTGGTCCACCAGGCGCTCGGCACCCCTCCTCCCGCTTCGACCCTTCCATGACGATGCACGGCATGACCCCCCTGGCCGACGTCACCCATGCCCACGACGGCTCCCGTCGCTCCGAGGTGCGAGCCTGGACGCGCACCGCTCCCATTGCCATCGCGTCCTCGCACACGGACCTGGTGGCGCAGGTCGCCGACGTGCTGGGTTCGGAGGGGTACCTCGAGCTGCGGATCTCGAACTCCCTCACCGAGCTCGCCGCGCTGCTGGCCCCGGGGCATGCCGAGCTCGTGGTCGTGGACCTGCGCGATCTGGTCGGACACGACGCCGATCTGTTGGAGCAAGCGCTCTTTCGCGCCGGTGGCGACGCCCCGTGCGTCGTGGGCTTGAATCCGGGCCCCCATCGCGGCTGGCCGGACTGGGTCTGTGATCCCGTACCGCTCCCGCTGGACGCGGCCTCCTTCACGCTCCGGGTGGAGAACCTCCTGCTCACACGCCAGCTCGAATCCATGCTGATGGCGGGCCGGCGGCTGGAGTCGGGCCGGCGGGCGGAGGCGTCCCGCGCCGAGCACCAGCTCCTGCGCTGTCTGGCGCGGGCCGGGGAGTTCCGCAACGATGTGAGCGGCGCGCACGCGGAGCGCGTCGGCGATCTGTCCGCGATGATCGCTCGTGCGCTGGACCTGGATCCGGGCTGGGCCGAATCGCTACGGCATGCGGCACCCCTCCACGACCTTGGCACGCTGGGGATCCCCGACCGTGTGCTCTTCAAGGCGGAGCCGCTCACCCCGGACGAGTTCGGCCTGATGCGCCTGCACACGAGCATCGGCGAGTCCATCCTGGCGGGGGCCGAGGGCCCGCTCGTCGATCTGGCCCGTTCGATCGCGCTCAACCACCACGAGCGCTGGGACGGGCGGGGCTATCCGCGAGGCCTGAGCGGCACCGAGATCCCGCTGGAGGCCCGCATCGCCGCGGTGGCGGACACGTTCGATGCGATCCTGCACACGCGCGATCCCGACGTGTCGCTCGCGGATGCGGCGGGGATGATCGCGGAGGAGAGCGAGGGCGCCTTCGACCCGGCGGTCGTGACCGCGCTCGATCGTGTGATCGCCGAGGGTCTGGCCGAGACGCTCTACCTGTACGTCTGATCGGCGACGAGTCGAGGCGGTCGGCTGGCGTCAGGAGGCCGCCTCGACGACGCTGTCCCCGATCGCGAACGCGGAGGTGGCTGCGGGAGACGGCGCGTTGAGCACGTGCACCACGCGTCCTTCACGGCGCAGGACGAAGTCGTCCACCAGCGCGCCGCCGGGGTCGAGCGCCATGGCCCGTACGCCGGCCGGCGCCTCTTCCAGGTGGTGCTCCTCGATGTCCGGGATCAGGCGCTGGAGCGCGCGCACGAACGCCGGCTTGGACCACGAGCGCCACATCTCCCCCAGGCCGGTGCGCCAGTGCCGGCCGAACAGCCGCCACACACCGGGCCAGGCCAGGGACTCCCCCAGGTCGCGGACATCGAGGTCCGTGCGCCGATAGCCCTCCCGCGCGAAGCTGAACACGGCATTGGGACCGCACTCCACGCTGCCGTCGACGCGACGCGTGAAGTGCACCCCCAGGAAGGGGAAGGCAGGGTCGGGTACCGGATAGATGAGGTTGCGGCACAGCGACCGTGCCTCGGGCCGCAGGACGAAGTACTCGCCCCGGAACGGGACGATGCGGACGCCGGGCTCCACGCCTGAAGCGGCCGCCAGACGGTCGCTGTGCAGGCCGGCGCACGCCACGCCGATCGTGCCGGCGACCTCGCCGGCGGGTCCGCTCGCCACCACCGCGGCGCCTCGGGTGATCAACGTCCGGACCTGGAAGCCCGTGTGGATCACCCCGCCGCGCTCGGCGATCCGCTCCGCCAGCCGCTTCGCCACCGCGCCGTAGTCGGCGATCCCGGCCTCGGGGACGTGCAGCCCCTCCAGCCCGGCCACGTGCGGCTCCAACTCCCGCAGCTCGGGACCCGAGACCGGCCGGCAAGCGACGCCGTTGGCCTGTCCGCGCTCGAGGAGGGTCGCCAGGCGCGGGCGTTCGTGGGCGTCCGTGGCGACGATGACCTTGCCGCAGACCTCCCAGGGGAGGCCCTCCTCGGCACAGAAGCGCTCCATCAGGGCCTTGCCTGCGCGGCAGTTGCGGGCGCGCAACGATCCGGGCCGGTAGTAGATGCCGCTGTGCAGGACCCCGGAGTTGTGGCCGGTCTGGTGGCGCGCGACGCCAGGCTCCTTCTCGAGCAGGGTCACCCGACCGTCGGGGTGGCGCCCCAGCCAGCGCCAGGCGGTGGCCAGCCCGACGATGCCGCCGCCGACGACCAGGAGGTGCGGAGAGGCCAGGAAAGGGCTCCATTCCGGGGGGATCGGGGCGCCGGGGACGGGCCCGACCGCCACGATACTGCCGCCCGGGTCGGCCGCAAGGCGCCCGACCCTCCGACGGTCCGGCCGGGACCGGATGGCGCCTCCGCGGGGGCCGGGCATGGAGCCTGCCCGACCCGCGGGCATCGGGATGGGGGCCTCCCCGCCCTCCCGGGGTCGGGCGCCTGTCCTATGGACCGGCCCCCGGCGACACCCATGCACGAACACGGGGCGATGCGAACTCCGGAAGGCACGATGACACCCACCGAGCTCGAAGCGCAGCTCCGCTGGCTCCACAAGGAGAGCTGGGGATGGGCGCTACAGTGCTGCGGTCGGGTGGAACCCGATGCCGAGGACGTGCTCCAGACCGCCTATCTGAAGGTCGTGTCGGGTAGCGCGCGCTTCGCGGGTCGCTCCGCGTTCAAGACCTGGCTGTTCGGCGTGATCCGCCGGACGGCGTTGGAGCACCACCGCCGCACGAAGTCGCTAGACAGGCGCGCCGAGCGCTTCGCTGCGGAGGAGGGCAGGATCGAGGCACCGGATCATCCGGAGCGTGACCTGTTGAGAGCGGAGGACGGACGCGCGCTGGCCGCCGCGCTGGAGCTCCTGTCGGAACGGCAACGCGAGGTGCTGCACCTGGTGTTCTACCAGGATCTCACGATCGCGGAAGCCGCAGAGGTGATGGAGGTCGGTCTGGGTTCGGCCCGGACGCACTACGAGCGGGGGAAGGCGCGTCTGCGCACCCTCCTCCAGGAGAATGAGGCACATGAGCGACCCGCTGCGGGACAGTGACCTGAGGGCACGCTTCCAGCGCCTGCGGAGCGAGGAGCGGGACGCCGCTCCCGACTTCGCGGCGATGATGGAGGACGTGCGGACCCGGACGACGGGCGGCGTGGGTCCCACGGCGCCGCGCCGGCACCGGATGCGGTGGTGGTGGGCGGGTGGGTCGCTGGTCGCGGCGGCCGCGGCGGCGGCGGTCCTCTGGGTGGGACCGGAGCTGCAGGCCGAGCGCGAGTTCGAGCGCACGGTGCGCGAGTACAGCCGCACGACCGCGGGGATGCGCCTGCCGACCGACGGTCTGCTGGACATGCCGGGTCTGGAGATCACACGCACGCTCCCCAACATCGGGAGCTTCGACTGGCCGGCCGCCCGCACCGGGGCCGGAGGAGATCGCTCGTGAGCGCGAGGACGAGGGGACACTTCCTGTGGACGATGGTGGCGGTCGCGGCGTTCGCCGTGCCGACGTCTGCGCACGCGCAGTCGCCCACCACCGAGGAGAACCCGCTGGCGGAGGTGCTCTTCGAGCCCGAGCTGGTCATGCGACACCGACGCGCCATCGACCTGACGGACGAGCAGCGTGACGCCATCAGTCGGATGATCCAGGACCTGCAGGGTCGGATCGTGGGGCTGCAGTGGGAGCTGCTCGACGAGATGCAGTCGCTCGAAGAGATCCTGGATCGCCCTCGCATCGACCAGGACCGCGCGCTCGATCAGATGGAGCGCGTGTTGGAGACGGAGTCGCGGATCAAGCGGACGCACGTGGAGCTGCTGATCCGGATCAAGAACGTGTTGCGGCCCGAGCAGCAGGAGACGCTGGCGCGGCTGCGTTCATCGGATGGGGGCGGCGGCGCCTGAGCGCGTCGGGCCGTCCCGAAGGGAGAGAACGAGCATGATGCGACACACCAGGACCTGGATGGCTCTGGCGTTCCTGAGCGGAGCGCTGGTGGCCTGTGACACGGGTACGGGCCCGGGCAGCCTGGCGGAGTTCGACGCCGAGGCCGCCCTGGAGGACTATCGGACGCTGGACCGGGTGTTGGGATCGGAGGGCTGGAAGGGGTTCCTGGCCATGGGCGGCGCCGTCTCGATGGAGACGTTCGGCCCCGCCGTCGAGATCGCGCTGTCGGCTCCGCGCGACCTGCGCGGTCTGCGGGACGGCCGCGGCGCCCGGGCGCTCGCCACCCGGCTCCTGGCCGCCGGTGCCCGGGAGCCGCACGCTGCCGCCGCGCCCGTGATCTCGCCGCAGAACCGCGGCACGACGTTCGTCTACGACGCGGCGTTGGATCGGTACGTCGCCGATCCGCAGCGCGCCGGCGCACCCGCCAACGGAGTGCGGTTCATCGTCTACCGCGAGCGCTCGGGTGGACGTCCCGATCCCGCGCAGGAGATCGGGCACGCCGACCTGATCGACGAAGGGGACGGGAGCAGCGTGGACATCGCCTTGCGCCTGGTGGTGGTCCAGGGCGACCGGACCGTGCTCGACTACCGCACCACCTTGGACGAGGATGGCGCCGACGGCAGCATCACCGTGAGCGGCTTCGTGCGGGACGACAACGACCGCCTCGACTTCGACATCGCGGCCCGAGGGTCGGAGCGGCCGGACCGCTCCGCGCTCGACGTCGAGTTCAGCATGGGCGTGGACAACCGCGACTTCGAGATCGTGGGCGCGGTGAGCGGCGCCGAGGAGGGGCGCTCGGAGAGCGGGGACATCGACGTCCAGGTCCGCCACGGGCGCGAATCGCTGCGGGTGGACCTCACCGGGACGGGGACCTCCATCTCCGGCACGGTCTACCTGAACGGAGACACGTTCGCCACCGTCAGCGGAGATCCCGACGCGCCCACCTTCACGTCCGGGGACGGCGACCCGCTGACGCAACCCGAGCTGCTGGTGCTCTACCGGGTCGTGGACGTGGTGGAGGACGTCTTCGACCTGTTCGAGGATCTGCTCGACCCGGTGGACGAGATCGTCCTCCTGGCGGTGATCCTCTGATCGTCGGGGCCGGGGGCCGGTAGGTGCCGGCCCCCGCCCCTGGCCCGAACCCTGCATTTGCACGGCAAGAACCCGAGAAGGAGCGTTTCGATGTCGACTCCCCCGGTCCGCCTGGCGGCGGCCCTGTGCGCCCTGGGCGCCTTCGTCCTGCCGGCCCATCTGGTCGGCCAGAGCTCCACCACGCGCGGCTTGAGCCTGGGCTTCGCGCTGGAGGGCGCCAGCCTCAGCGTCGAGGGTGGCGATCCGTCGGGCGGGGGAGGGGCGGGGCTTCGCGTCGGCTACGGGTTCAACCGCATCGTGACGGTGTTCTTCGGCGTGGACGGCAACGCCATCGACGTGCAGGACGAGGACGCCCCCAACGGGGACTGGAAGATGGCGCACGTGGATCTGGGCGCCCGCTTCCACTTCGCCAACACGCTGCGTAGCTGGGTGCCGTACCTGGAGGCGGCGCTGACCGCCCGCGCGGTGTCCTTGGCGGACGCCGTGGTGGGCAACCAGACGGTTGGGGACCTCAGCTTCAACGGCGGCGCCTTCACGGCCGGCGGCGGCATCGCCTTCTACTTCAGCGAAGCCGTCGCGCTGGACGTGGAGCTTCTCGTGAGCGCGGGCGAGTTCACGTCCATCTCCGTCGACGCCGGGACCCTCAACATCCCCGACATCGACGCCGCCTCGAGCCGTCTGCGGCTGGGACTGAACTGGTGGCCGTGACGCGTCCGTAGTGCTGCGGATGGCGGGCTCGTCGCGAGGCCCTAGCTTCGCGACATGCCGGGCTTCGTCCACTACATCCCCATCCTGACCACCGCGATCGCGATCCCGTTCGCGATCACGTTGTTCAGGCACTGGTCCGCGCGGGGCGGCCCGCACGTCCTGTGGTGGGCGTTCGGCGTGGCGCTTTACGGCGTGGGCACGTTCGTCGAGGCGTCCGTCACGCTCTTCGGCTGGTCCCCGGGGCTCTTCCGCGCCTGGTACATCGCCGGAGCGCTGCTCGGCGGCGCGCCGCTGGCGCAGGGCACCGTCTACCTGCTCTTCGGAAGGCGCTTCGCGCACACCACCGCGGTGCTGCTCCTTTGCGTCGTGGTGGTCGCCGGCACGTGCGTCCTGCTCACCCCGCTGGATCTTGCCCGGGTCGAGCCCCACCGCCTCACCGGCCAGGTCATGGAGTGGCAGTGGGTGCGCCGTTTCAGCCCCTTCATCAACATCTACGCGTTCCTCTTCCTGGTGGGAGGCGCCGTCCTGTCGGCCTGGCGGTACCGCGCGCGGCCGGAGACGCGCCACCGCTTCGTGGGGAACGTCCTGATCGCCGTGGGCGCGCTCCTTCCCGGCATCGGCGGCACCGCCACCCGGATGGGGCACACGGAGGCGCTGTACGTCGCGGAGCTGCTGGGGCTCATCCTCATCCAGGCGGGCTACCGCGCGGTCGTGCAGGGACCCACACACCGGGCGGTGACCCGAGGCGCCGAACCGGCCCGGGCCCAGGGGTGATCGGGCTCCAGGGCCCGGACGAGCCGAGCGGTCGCGCGGTGGAGCGACCGTGCAGGATGGAGGACGGGGGGCTGCCGGGCTCGAGACGGGTGGTCGAGCCGGCGAGGGCCGGCGCCGGGAGGCCGAACACGGGTGAGCCGCACGGCCCGCCGCGTCCGTTGGCTGGCTCCACGGCCCCACGCCCCGTATTCTACGTCGGTTTTCGATCCACCTCGTAGGACAGCACCGGTTTCATGACAGATCATTCCCCTCCTCCCGACCCGCAGCCGCGACGCGGCTTCCTGGCCGGGGTGGCCGCAATGGTGGCCGCTGGACTGGCCGGCCTCGCGGCGGTCGTTCCCGGTGCCGCCGTGTTCCTGGACCCGCTACGCCGGGGCCGGGACGACCCCGATCTCCTCTACGTGACCCGCGTGGCCGCCGTCCCCGACGACGGTGTGCCCAAGAAGTTCACGGTGACGGCGGACCGGGTCGACGCGTGGAACACCTACCGCAACACGCCCGTGGGCGCCGTCTACCTGCGGCGCGACGATCAGGGTCAGGTGATGGCGCTGAACGTCGTCTGTCCGCACGCGGGCTGCTTCGTCGGCGTGGCTGCGGACCGCACGCGGTTCGCCTGCCCGTGTCACAAGAGCAGCTTCGACCTCGACGGCACCATCAACGACCCCGCGAGCCCCAGCCCGCGGGACATGGACACGCTCGACGTCGAGATCCGGGCCGGTGAGGAGGTGTGGGTGCGCTTCCGCAATTTCCAGCCTGGGAAGAAGGAGAAGGTCCCCCTCGCATGAAGGCGTTGCTCGATTGGCTCGATCATCGGACGGGCTATCGCGGACTGCTGAAGGGTGCCCTCTACGAGCACATCCCGGGTGGAGCGCGCTGGCGCTACGTCTGGGGCAGCACCCTCACGTTCGCGATCGGAATCCAGTTCATCACCGGCGTGGTGCTCTGGACGGCGTACAGCCCCAACGCACAGGGTGCGTGGGAGAGCGTGTACTTCATCCAGAACCAGATGTGGGGTGGATGGATGCTGCGCGGCATCCACCACTACATGGCCCAGGCCACCACGGTGCTGCTGGTGCTGCACCTGATGCAGGTGGTCATCGACGGGGCCTACCGCGCCCCGCGTGAGGTCAACTTCTGGTTCGGTCTGGGGCTGCTGGGCATCATGCTCGGCCTGTCCCTGACCGGCTATCTGCTGCCCTGGGACCAGAAGGGGTATTGGGCCACCAAGGTCGCGACCAGCATCGCGTCCATCACCCCCGTGATCGGGCCCAGCCTGCAGCGCCTCATGGTGGGCGGGGCCGAATACGGCCATCACACGCTGACGCGCTTCTTCGCGCTGCACGCCGGTGTGCTGCCCGCGTCGCTCATCGGGCTCATCGCGGCGCACGTGTACCTGTTCCGCCGTCACGGTCTGACCGTCAAGCAGCCCGTGAAGCGTGCGGACGGCATGTTCTGGCCGGATCAGCTGCTGCGCGACGCGGTCGCGTGCCTGGCCGTGATGGTGGCCGTGCTGATCCTGGTGCTGCGGACGGGCGGTGCGGAGCTGGGGGCTCCGGCCGATCCCACCGAGCCGTACGCGGCGGCGCGCCCGGAGTGGTACTTCCTGTTCCTCTTCCAGTGGCTCAAGTACTTCCCGGCCGGGTGGGAGGTGCTGGGCGCGATCGTGGTCCCGGGACTCGTGGCGGGCCTGGTGGCCCTCATGCCGCTGATCGGTCGGTCCCTGAAGGGCCACCGCTTCAACCTCGCGGTGGTCAGCATGCTGCTGCTCGGGGTGGGCTTCCTCACCTGGCGCGCGGTCGCGGACGACTCGGCGGACATCGAGTTCGCCCGCGCCAAGGTCCAGGCGGACGAGAGCGCGCACCGGGTGCAGGAGCTCGCCGGGCCCCTGGGGATCCCCGCCACGGGGGCACTGACCCTGCTCCGCTCCGACCCGCTCACGCAGGGACCGCGGCTCTTTGCCGCCAACTGCGCGAGCTGCCATCGCTTCGATGGGCACGACGGGCTCGGTGTCGTGCCCGAGGACGAGCCGTCCGCGGCGGATCTGCACGGCTTCGGGAGCCGCGAATGGCTGAGCGGTCTGCTGGACGCCGATCGCATCGACAGCCCCGAGTACTTCGGGGGCACGGCCTTCGCCCGTTCGACGCGCATGGTGCGCTTCGTCAAGCGCGTGCTCCCGCAGTGGGACGCCGCGCAGAGGCAGAACCTCGACAAGGTGGTCAAGGCGCTGTCGGCGCAGGCCAATCTGCCGGCGCAGGCGGCGCAGGATGCAGCGGACGCGGCGGAGATCGCCGAAGGTCTCGAGCTGCTGAAGACCGAGGAGATGCGCTGCCTCACCTGCCACACCTTCGAGGGCCAGAGCTTCGACGAGCCCACCGGTCCCGACCTCACCGGGTGGGGTTCGGAGGCCTGGATCCTGGGCATGCTGCAGAACCCGGCGCACGAGCGCTTCTACGGGGACCGCAACGACGGCATGCCGGCCTTCGGCGACGACGAGATCCTCACGCAGGTGGAGATGGAGATGGTCGCCCAGTGGCTGCGCGGCGAGTGGTACCGCACAGAGGCGCCCGTGGCCGCCACGTCGCACGCGGTGGAGGACGAGTAGAGGCGCGCCGGCGCACGCTGGACGGGAAACGGGACGAGCCCGGGGGCCGATGGCCTCCGGGCTCGTGTCGT
>JAWKQN010000034.1 GCA_041390125.1 Gemmatimonadota bacterium
GTCTTCCACGGATTCGAACAAACGGTCGCCCGGCTGGAGCGAGAGCGGATCCTGCACGCCGGCCACGGCCAGGACGCGGGCGTCGTCGTCGAGGAGCAGCAGACACGCACCCAGGAAGCGGGCGAGGCGCGTGAGGTCGAGCGGAAGCAACGGTCCGGGCTCCATGGTCACCCCTCGACAGCGGACGCGCCAAAATACTCACGCACCCGGATCCCGTCGGGTGCGGCGCCGGCCTGCAGGAAGATCCGGATCCGGCAGCCGGGCGCGCCCTCGGCGATCGTCTCTTCCAGCTCGACCCGCGCGTACCCCAGGTGGTTGGCCGTGATGGTGCCGAAGACGTTCGACGTCATCATGCAGAGAGAGGGGCGTCCGCGGACATGCGCTCCGAACGGGCAGGTATGATTGCGGAACACCAGCTCGCGCGGGGAGTGTTGCTCCACGGAGAACCCGCCGCCGATGCGGCGCTTGAGCTCGACCAGGACGGCGGCCACCTGGTCCCGATCGAGACGGTCCACCCCCAGCTCCTCGCGGAAGCCCGCGTCCAGCCGAGCACCGACCGCCTCGCCCACGAGCCCGACGTAGCCCACGGCTTCGCCGAGGCCCACGATGTCCTCCAGGGCGCCCGCCAGCTCCCGCAACATCTCCCGAAAGAATTCGTCGCGCTCCACCGTGCCTCCAGTCCGGGGGGTCCGGGCCGCGGCCTGGCGATCGGAAGGCGGGGTCGCCGTTGGAATGCCGTGCCGGACCCGCGGGGGACGGGTGCATGTGTCATCCGGTGAGACCGATGACATGATACGGTGAGCCGCGCAAGGGATGTGCAGGAAGGGCCGGGGCGTGGGTTGCCGCGCGAGGCCCTTTCCACGGAGGGGGAGCCCGGCGGCCGGCCCACGGAGCCTTCTCCACCCCCTTACTTCGGCGGCAGCGTCTCCACGAAGGCCAGCCCCAGTCCCACCCAGCGGGCGAGGGCCTCGTCCGTCTCCAGCCCCGCGGGCGCCACGTACACATACCCCTTGAGCGGCTTCCGTGTGAAGTCCATCTCACGCGCATGCGGGTGCGCCAGTGCCTCCGCATAGCGATCGGGGCCCACCCGCACCATCAGGTCTTCGGTGGCTACGCCACAACACATGTGGCCGGACACCATGAAGGCGATCCCGCCGAACATGCGCTTCTCCACCACATCGTGACGCTCGGCCAGCACGTCGCGGATGCGCTCCGCCAGACCGGGATCAAACGGCACCGGGCCTCCACCGCCGCAGACGGTTCGCGTTGCCCACCACCGTGACCGAGCTGAACGCCATGGCCGCACCGGCGATCATCGGCGACAGCAGGATGCCGAAGAACGGGTAGAGCGCGCCGGCGGCGATGGGGATGGCCAGTGCGTTGTAGATGAAGGCACCGAACAGGTTCTGGCGGACGTTGCGGACCGTGGCGCTGGACAGGGCGAGCGCGTCCGCGACGCCGCCCAACCGGTCGCCGAGCAGCGTGATGTCGGCGGCCTCCATGGCCACGTCCGTGCCCGACCCGATGGCGATGCCCACGTCCGCACGCGCGAGGGCCGGCGCGTCGTTCACCCCGTCCCCCACCATGGCCACGCGCGCACCGGAGCGCTGCAGGGCCTCCACTTCCGCGGCCTTCTGCTCGGGCAGCACGCGTGCCCGGATGCGCTCGATCCCCACCTGCGCCGCCACCGCCCGGGCCACGGCCTGCTGATCGCCGGTGAGCATCACCACCTCGCGACCCGACGCGCGCAGGCGCCGAACCGTCTCGGCCGCATCCGGCTTGATGCGGTCCGCGACCGCGATCAGGCCCAACACGGTGCCGTCGCGCTCGATCACGACGGGCGAACGACCCGCGGCCATCTCCTCCTCCAGAGCGGCACCGAGGGCCGACAGGTCGGCCCCCCCCTCCGCGATCCAATCCGGCGCGCCCACGCGGACCGCGCTCCCGTCGAGGCGCACCTGCACGCCCTTCCCGGGGACCGACCGGAACTCCTCCCCCGTCGCCGGCGCAGCGCCTCGGGTGTGCGCATAGGCTACGATCGCGCGGGCCACGGGATGCTCCGAGCGCGCTTCGGCCGCAGCCGCCAGGCGCAAGACCTCGTCCGCATCCTCGCCCGGCACGGCCTGCACGGTGGTGACGGCGAGCTCGCCGAGCGTGAGCGTGCCGGTCTTGTCCAGCACCACGGTGTCCACGGCGCGTGCGGTCTCCAGCGCTTCTCCGCTCCGGATCAGGATCCCGTGCTCGGCGCCCTTTCCGATCCCGATCATGACCGAGATGGGCGTCGCCAGCCCCAGCGCGCACGGACAGGAGATGACGAGCACCGCCACGGCCACCACGATCGCGTAGTTGAGCCGCGGCTCGGGACCGAGCAGGTACCACAGCACGCCGGACAGCACCGCCAGGGCCACCACGGACGGCACGAACACCGCGGCGATGCGGTCGGCCAGCCGCTGGATGGGCGGCTTGCTGGCCTGGGCCGCGCGCACCCGCTCCACGATGCGGGCGAGCACGGTGTCGGCGCCCACCGCCTCGGCGCGGAAGACCAGGCTGCCCTCGCCGTTGACGGTGCCGCCGACCACGCTGTCGCCGGGCTCCTTGGGCACGGGGAAGCTCTCCCCCGTCACGAGCGCTTCGTCCACGGCGCTCTGCCCGTCCAGCACCGTGCCGTCCACAGGGATGCGCTCACCCGGCCGCACCACGACCCGGTCGCCACGCAGGAGCTCGTCGGCGGGGACGTCCACCTCGCGGCCGTCCCGGAGCACGTGGGCGCGCTCGGGCCGGAGCTCCAGGAGGGCGCGCAGCGCCCGGGACGTGCGCCCGCGGGCCCGGGCCTCCAGCGCCTGGCCCAGCACCACCAGCGTGATCACGACCGCGGCCGCCTCGAAGAACGGGTGCGCCGTCCCCTCCGGGAACAGGCCGGGCGCGGCCACGGCCACCACGGAGTACACGAACGCCGCGCCCGTGCCGAGCGCGATGAGCGTGTCCATGGTGGTCTCGCCCCGGCGGATCTGGGCCCACGCGCGCGTGAAGAAGCCCCCGCCCACCCAGGTCACGATGGGGAGGGTCAGCAGGCCCGCGAGCACCTGTAGGCGCCGGTCGTGCATGAGGTGCTCGAAGCCCGGCACCAACCCGATGTGCCCCAGGACCACCACCGGCAGCCCCAGGACCGCCCCCACGACGAACCGGCGCAACGCCTCGTGCCAGGCGTCGTCCTGCCGGGCCTCCTCGGCTTCCCGGTCCGCCCGGGTCTCGGACGCCGCGGGCCCGCGGGCGTGGGCGGCGTACCCGGCCTTCTCCACGGCGGCGGTGGCCGCACCCTCGTCGAAGGCGTCCGCCTCCACCGTGAGGGACGCGGCCTCGTCCACCAGGTTCACCGAGCATTCCACCACACCGGGCACGCCCGCCAGCGCGCGCTCCACCCGGCCCACGCAGGCCGCGCAGTGCATGCCTTCGATGGCGAGCTCCCGGCGCTCCCGGGGCCGTTCAGGGGTCGTGGTGGTGCTCATGGTGTGTCCTCCTGTGCGCTGCATCCTGGTACCCCCCGGGGTCCTTCGGCCCGCCTCTCGACGGGCACGCGGACGGACCGTATCCTCGCGGGAGACCCTCCCGACAGGACGCCCCGATGCATCACCGTCGCAGCAACCTCGATCTCCCGGGCCTGGTCCGGACCATCCCCGACTACCCGGTCCCGGGCGTGCGCTTCCGGGACATCACGCCGCTCCTGGCGGATCCCCGTGGGCTGCGCGCCGCCGTGGACGAGCTGGTGTGGCCCTTCCTGGACGCCGACCTGACCTACGTGGCCGGCGTCGAGGCGCGCGGCTTCATCCTGGGCGGAGCGGTGGCGCACGTGCTGGGCAAGGGATTCGTCCCGATCCGCAAGAAGGGCAAGCTGCCCTCCAAGGTGATCGGGCAGGAGTACCAGCTCGAGTACGGCGTGGATACGATCGAGATCCACGCGGATGCGATCGGCGAGGGGGACCGTGTCCTGCTGGTGGACGACCTGGTGGCCACCGGGGGGACGGCGCTCGCGGCCGCGGAGCTCATCCGCCGCTCGGGCGGCGAGCTGGTGGCGGCGGCGTTCGTGATGGACCTGCCCCTCCTGGGCGGTGCGGAGCGCCTGGCGAAGGCCGGGGTGGAGGTGCACACGTTGATGGTGTTCTGAGAGCGCGGTCGTCTGCGCGAGCGCGCGGCCGCGTCTCCGGCCCCGTCGAGGCGAGCCTGCCCTCAATCCTCGTGCAGGATCCGCTCGGGCGGGTCGTCCAGGTCGTCGAACTGCCCGTTCTTCACGGCCACGATGAAGAGCACCACGAACACCGCCCCCAGGAAGAGCGCCACCGGCAGGAGGAACACCAGGGCGTTCATGACACGGCCTCGCGCACACGGGCCTCGACCCGGGACGCGCCGTGGATCACCAGCAGGCTGGAGAGCGGCATGAGCACGGCCGCCACGAGCGGGTTGACCAGGCCCACCGCGGCGGCGCTCACCGCGAGCACGTTGTAGGTGATCGATCGGATCTGGTTCAGGCGGATCTGACGCTTCGCGGCCGCCGCCGCCGCCAGCCCGGCCACCAGGGAGCGCAGGGAGCCGTTGGTCACGACGCCGTCGGCCACCAGCACGCTGCTGGCCGCTCCGCCCCCCATGGCCACGCCCACGTCGGCGGCCGCGAGCGCCGGCCCGTCGTTCAGCCCGTCCCCCACGAACAACACGCGGTGTCCCTCTCCGCGGCGGGCCTCGATCCAGGCCACCTTGGCGTCCGGCGCCACCGGCGCCACCACCTCGCCGACGCCCACGCCAGCCGCGATACGCTCCGCCACCTCGGCGCGATCGCCGGACAGCAGCGCGAGGCGGATCCCGCGGGCCGTCAGGCTCCCGGCCGCATCCTTCGAGTCCGCGCGCACCGTATCCGCCATCTGGATGCGCGCGCGCATCGCACCCTCGGCGTTCAGGACCACCTCACCGGGGGCGCCGGCGCGGATCTCCCACGACCGTCCATCCAGGCGACCGCGCACGCCGACGCCGGGCTCCTCCACCACGTCCTCGGCGCGCGCCAGGGGAATGCCGCGGCGCACCGCTTCGTCCACCAGGGCGCGCGCGACGGGATGCACGCTGCCGCGCTCCAGCGCGGCGGCCACGCGCAGCGCTTCGTCGGACGCGTCCACCACCACCAGATCGCCGGCCGTCACCGTCCCCGTCTTGTCCAGCGCGATCAGGTCCACGCCGCCCAGGTCCAGCAGCGCCTCGGGCGAGCGGATCAGCAGGCCGCGGCGCGCGGCCGCACCGAGCCCGGCCGCTGCCGCCAGCGGCCGCGAGAGCGCCAGCGCGCACGGACAGGCGACCACCAGCACGGCCACACAGGCCTCGAGCGCCGGCAGGGCGCCCGCCCACATCCACCACCCGATGAGCGTGCCCGCTGCGACGACCAGCGTCGCCCCCGTGAACCAGGGCGCGATGCGATCGACCGTGGTGCGCGCACCGCGCTGGTCGAGCGCGCCCTTCAGCGCCTCCGCCATGCGGTGCACGACGGTGGAACCGCCGACCGCGTCGACCTCCACCACCACCGAGCCGCTCTCGAGCACGGCGCCGGCCACGACGCGTGCGCCGGCCGCGATGGCCACCGGCGCCGACTCGCCCGTAAGCAGCGCCATGCGCACGCTACCGCGGCCTTCGCGGACCACGCCGTCGGCGGCCACCTCCTCGCCGGTGCCGACCTCGATGCGATCGCCGGGCACGAGCTCCGCGGCGGCGACGCGCTCCAGCCCGGCCGGACCCAGCTTGCGCGCGGTCGCCGGCACGGTGCCCGCCAGCGCCACCGCGGCCTCGGCCGCGCGCCGGCGCGAATGCGACTCCAGGACGCGCCCCATCAGCAGCAGCGCCACCAGCATGGTCAGCGAGTCCAGGTAGGCGTCCACGCCGTGCAGCGTGGCCCATACGCCGTGTCCGTAGAGGACGCCCACGGCCAGGGCGATGGGCACGTCCATGGAGAGCGTGCCGTGGCGGAGACCGGTCCAGGCCCCGGAGAAGAACGGCTCGGCGCACCAGAGTGCCACGGGCGTGGCCAGGAGGAGCGCCGTCCACTGGAACAGCGCGACGAAGCGGGGCTCCATCGTGCCGAGCCACCCGGCGTAGAGCGCCGCCGACACCAGCATGACGTTGAGCGCGGCGAAGACGGCGACCCCCAGGCGGAGCAGCAGACCGCGATCGGCGCGGCGCTCCTCCCCGGGCACGCGGGGCCGGTAGCCCAGTTGGCCGATGCGGCGGGCCAGCGTGCCCAGGTCCACCGCCTCCGGTCGCCAGCGCAGGGTGGCCCGGCCCGTCGCGTAGGATACGGTGGCGCTGACCACGCCGGGCGTGGCCTCGAGCACGCGCTCGGTGACCCACACACACGACGCGCAGCGCAGCCCGTCCACGGCGAGACGCACCTCGCAGGTGCCGTCGGTGGCGCTCGCGACCGGGACACGGTCCCACGCGCCGTCGAGGGCGCCAGGACGCGGTGCGTAGGCCTCCCGCTCCTGGTAGTAGCGCTCCAGGCCCGCGCCCTGGATGATGGCCGCGGCGATCTCGCAGCCGTGACAGCAGAACGCGTCCTCGGAGCCTTCGACCGGCGTGCCGCAGTGGGGACAGCGAGCGACCGGGGAGGGCGCGGCCTCGATCGGAGCGGCCTCGACCGGCGCGGCCTCGACCGGCGCCGCCAGGGCCGACGTGCTGGCCCCCGCGAACCGCACCCGCGCTTCCGTGGGACGCATGGCCCGCGGCTCGAAGGGGCGGAGCCTACCGCGGCCCGTGGACGTACGAGGGCACCACCTCGTCCGCGCCGGTGACCGCGATATAGATGAACGTCGCGTTCACGAGCGCCACGATCAGCAGCCCTACCGCGATGGCGGCCGGCCACAGGTGCTCGCGTCGGAGCTCGATGACGCGCCGCTCGGGCGTGTGCGGATCAGCGTGCTGCGCCGCCATGGATGGCTCCTCCGGTCAGGAAGGTCGTCGGCAGGACCACCTCGTCGCGGTCGCTGCTCACCCGGACCCGGAGCGGCAGGCTGCGCGCGGTGGCGGCGTTCGCGGGGATACGGACCACCAGCGGGAGCGTGCGGCTCTCGCTCGCACCCAGCTCGAGCGGGGGCGCCAGCATCTCGGCACCGTCCACGCCCTCCAGGGCAACCTGATACTGCACGGCGCCCGGCCTCGGATCCTTGTTGGTCACCTCCAGGAGGAAGGTGTTCCGCACGAACCCGTCGGGATCGACCGCGAAGAGCGAGCCGGGTGCCCGATTCACCGCGGCCTCGAAGGGCACGCGGCGGACCATCAGCGTTCCCCCGGCCACGACCAGCGCCGCCAGCAGCCCGGCGTACACGAACGTGCGAGGCCGCCAGCGCCGTACGATCCGTCCCTGCGATTCGGCGACGGAGCCGTAGGCCACCAGCGTCTCGTGGCCCAAGGGCTCCATGACGGTGGTGCAGGCGTCGATGCAGCGGGCGCACTGGATGCACTCGAGCTGGAAGCCGTTGCGGATGTCGATCCCCTGCGGGCAGACCACCACGCACTTGTTGCAGTCGATACAGCGGCCTTCCGTCGCGGCCAGCTTCCCCTTCTCCCGCGGCTCGCCGCGACCCTCGTCGTACGTGACGATCAGGCTCTCTTCGTCCGCCAGGGCGCTCTGGAAGCGCGCGTAGGGACAGAGGTAGCTGCAGAACTGCTCACGGAACCAGGTGAAATCCCAGAACCAGGCGACGGTCACCACCCCCACGAACGCGTAGGCAACCGGACCGGCCCGCCCGGTCCACAGCTCCCGCGCGCCGGCGAAGAGGCTGACCAGCGCCATGGCGATCAGGAAGGAGACCGCCGCGAACAGCGTCCACTTCAGGAGCTTGCGCCAGGCCAGGTCGAAGCTGAGGCCCTGGGCGTCGCGGCGCTTGCGCGTGGTCCGGTCGCCTTCGATCCACAGCTCGATGGGGCGGATCCACGTCTCCAGGAAGACCGTCTGGGGACAGGCGTATCCACACCAGATCCGCCCGAAGATGGCGGTGAAGAAGAACAGCGAGAACGCGAGGAACAGCAGGAGCAGGAGGAGGAAGATCGTGTCGTAGGGCGTGAAGATCTGCCCGAACAGGAAGACCCTCCGCGCCGGGATGTCGATCCGCAGGAGCGGGTAGCCACTCACGGTGATCCACGGGGCCACGAACAACAGCAGGTGGAGGCCCGCGAAGGTCCACCGACGCAAGGTCATGAAGCGACCCTGGATGGACTGGGGATAGACCCACTCGCGTGTATGGCTGAAGCCCAGCATGGCAGTCGGACCCTAGTTCTCGCTCGTGGGAGCGGACTCCTGGGTCACCTCGGGGTTGAGGGAGATGACGTAGGCAGCCACCTGGTTGACCTTCTCCGGCCCCAGCAGGCTGCCCCAGTTGGGCATGCCCTTGTCGAGCACGCCGTTGGCGATGACGTGCAGGATGGAATCGACCTGTGCGCCGTGGATCCATTCCTCGTCCACGAGGTTCGGTCCGATCCCGCCCTCCAGCGCCATCCCGTGGCAGACGAAGCAGTTGGTCTGGAAGACCTGCTCGCCCGCCGCGATCGCGTCCGGCGTCATCGCGAACGTCGCGATCCCCTGGGCCTGCGCCGGCCAGCGCGCTTCGGCCGCGGCCATCTCGGCCGCCAGCTTCTTCTCGGCCGAGCGCTCGGCGATGAAGTGGTAGTGGATCCCGTAGGCCGCCGCCCAGACGATGGTGAACCAGAACAGGCCCAGCCACCAATCCGGGAGGGGGTTGTCGTACTCGTCGATGCCGTCCGCCTCGTCCGTATGGCCGAGCAGGCGGTTGGTGTCCTTGGCCACTACTCTCCTCCCTCTTCGAAGGGGATGCGTCCGTACTGTTCCATCAGGCCCCGCCGGGAGGGCGCGTACGCCCACCACGTCCAGGCCAGGAAGACCGCGAAGAAGACGACCGTCATCACGCCCATCAGCCAGCCCAGCTCGATGGAGCGAGCCGCTTCGTGGATCAGCGGGTTCATTGCGCGTCTCCCGCCTGCTCACTGAGCATCCGCCGTCCGTCCACGCCGAGGCGTTGCAGGTACGCGATCAGGGCCACGATCTCGCTGTCCCATGTGGTCTGGGAGCCGGTGGCGGACAGGCGATCCACGACGCCCTGCCCCTGCGCCTGCAGGCTGCCGGAGACGTTGGCGACGTCGGCGTCGGTGTACGGCGTCCCCACGCGCCGGAGCGCGCGCACCGAGGCGGCGACGTCCTCCGGGTCGATGGACCGTTCGTAGAGCCAGGGATACGGTGGCATCACGCTCCCCGGAGACGTGCTGCGCGGGTCGCGCATGTGCTCGAAGTGCCAGGCGTCGGGATACTTCCCGCCGACCCGGTGCAGGTCGGGTCCCATCCGGCGCGATCCGAGCAGGAAGGGTCGGTCGTAGGTGTACTCCACGGCCCGGCTCCATTCGCCGTAGCGGAGCACCTCGGCGCGCATGGGGCGCACCCACTGCGAATGGCAGAGGTAGCAGCCCTCGCGGACGTAGATGTCACGCCCGGCCACTTCCAGGGGCGTGTAGGGCGTGACGCCCTCCGGGGCCTCGGGTCCGTGCGCCGTGAACATGGGCACGATCTCGACGAGCCCGCCGATGGAGATGACCACCGCGGTGACCACCGCAAAGACCGCGCTCCTCCCTTCGAAGATGCGCCGGTGGATCTGTCCGTACGCCTTCTCGGAGTCGCCGTGCGACTGCGTGTGCTTGTCGGCCATGTCGATCTCCTCAGGCCGCCGCCGCGGTCAGACGCGCGCCCTCGGGCGCCGGCCTCCGCACGGTCAGGATGAAGTTGATGCCCATCATGATCGCGCCGATCAGGAACAGCGTCCCGCCGCCGAGGCGCATCCAGTAGAAGGGCTCGAGCCGGTTGACGATGTCCACGAAGATCGGGTGCGCGAGCTGCCCGGTCTCGTTGATGGCACGCCACTGCAGGCCTTCCATCAGACCCGCCGCCCACATGGCCACCGTGTAGAGGACGATCCCGATGGTGGCGAGCCAGAAGTGCTTCGTGGCCCACTCGGGCTTCGCGAGCGGACGGTTGTACAGCCGCGGCACCAGCCAGTAGAGCGTGCCGAAGGTGATCATGCCCACCCACCCGAGCGCGCCCGAGTGCACGTGGCCAACCACCCAGTTGGTGAAGTGCGAGAGGCCGTTCACGGCCCGGATGGACATCATCGGGCCTTCGAAGGTGCTCATGCCGTAGAAGCTCACGGCCACGACCATGAACTTGATGACCGGATCCGACCGCAGCTTGTGCCAGGCGCCACGGAGCGTCAGCAGCCCGTTGAGCATGCCCCCCCAGGAGGGCGCCAGCAGCATGATGCTGAAGACCATGCCGAGCGTCTGCGACCATTCGGGCAGCGACGAGTACAGCAGGTGGTGCGGACCCGCCCAGATGTACAGGAAGACCAGCCCCCAGAAGTGGATGATGGAGAGCCGGTAGCTGTAGACGGGACGCTCCGCGGCCTTGGGCAGGAAGTAGTACATCAGGCCCAGGAACGGCGTGGTCAGGAAGAAGCCCACGGCGTTGTGCCCGTACCACCACTGCACCAGGGCGTCCGTCATCCCGGAGTAGATCGGGTACGACCGGAACAGCGTGGCGGGAACGGCCAGGCTGTTCACGATGTGCAGCACCGCGATGGTGATGACGAAGGACATGTAGAACCAGATCGCCACGTACAGGTGCTGGACCTTACGGATGGCGATGGTCCCGAAGAAGTTCACCGCGAAGGCCACCCAGACGAGCGTCACGGCCACGTCGATGGGCCAGATCAGCTCGGCATATTCCTTCGACTGGGTCATCCCCAGCGGGAAGGTGATGGCCGCCGAGACGATGATGGCCTGCCACCCCCAGAAGTGGACCCGCGACAGCAGGTCGCTCCACATGCGCGTCTTGAGGAGGCGCTGCATCGAGTAGTAGATGCCCGTGAAGCAGATGTTGCCCCCGAACGCGAAGATCACCGCGTTCGTGTGCAGGGGCCGCAGCCGTCCGAAGGAGGTCCAGGGCAGGCCCAGGTTGGCCGGCCACCAGGCGATCTGGAGGGCGATGATGACGCCCACCAGCATGCCCACCACCCCCCAGAGCACGGTGGCCCAGAGGAACATCTTGACGATGTCGTCGTCATAGGACGCCGGTCCGCCCGGAGCGACGGCGTGCGCCGCGCGCGGATCCGATGTCGTGGGGTTGTGTCCCGACATACCATTCCCTGTGTCGCGAGTGCGGGTCGGATACCGGCGCCCCCTTGGGCAGAGCCCATGCCACTGCGCAAGTCATTGGTATAGAACGACATGGAAAAAGAGGACGTCGCGGGAGGGCTTCCGGCTGTGGGATATCGCACAGGCGGGGCGGGCACCCCCGCACAGGCCGAGTTCGAGGAGCTCAAGGAGATGGTGGCCTTCGGGCCGGAGCATGCGACCGTGCTCGCCGAGGCCCTCGAGGACCTGCGGCCCCACCTGCGTGAGGTGGCCGAGGCCTTCTACGCCACCATCCTGGAGGCGCCGCACGCCCGTTCGGTGCTCAAATCCCCAGCTCAGGTCGAACGGCTGAAGGGCACCCTGGTGCGCTGGATCGAGGACGTGCTGGCGGGCCCCCACGACGCCGACTTCCACGGGCGCCAGCGCCGCATCGGCCAGGTGCACGTCATCCACGGGGTCCCGCCCCGCTACGTCTTCGCCACCATGTCGACGCTGCGCGAGGAGCTGCGCAGCCGCCTGGAGGCGGTGCGGGGCTCCGAGCGCGCCCTGGCCTTCGCATCGGCCTTCGACCGGCTGACGTGCGTGGGGCTCGCCACGGTGATGGACACGTACATCGAGACGCGCGAGGAGCGGGAGCTGGACACCCTGCAGGGGCTGCTGGTCTCCAACCTCCCGGCCACGGTGCTCCTGATCGACGCCGAAGGCCTCGTGACGTCGGCCGCCGCGTCCGACACGGGGCTCTTCGAGGGGGAGACGTCGGTGCGCCGTCCCTACCTGGACGTGCTTCCCCGCACCCTGGTGCACGCCGCGCGGCTGGAGGCGCGCGTGGAGCGCGCCCTCGCCACCGGCCACGAGGTGACCCTGCCCCGGGTCGACGTGGAGGAGGATGGACGCGTGCGCAGCTTCCGCATCTCGGTCGTGCCCCTCGACCACCCGCGCGCCCGGGCCCTGGTGCACCTGGCGGACCTCACGGATGTCATCCAGGCGGAGTCCCGCGTGCGGCAGTCGGAGACCCTCGCCCAGCTGGGCGCGTTCTCGGCGGCCGTGGCGCACGAGCTGCGCAACCCGCTGGCCGGGATCTCGGGCGCGCTGCAGGTCATCTCCCGCTCCCTGGACGAGGACGACCGGCGCCGTTCCGTGATGGAGAAGGTGGACGGTCAGCTGCGGCGCCTGGACCGGATGGTCGGCGAGCTGCTGGACCTGGCCCGGCCCACCGAGCCGCGCCTCGCCCAGGTGGAGCTGGGCGATCCGGTCCGTGGCGCGGTGGAGCTCGTGCAGCGGGAGTTCCCCGCCGCCCGCATCGAGGTCGAGGGGGCGGGCGAGGCGCTGGCCGACCCCGATCTCCTGGGTCAGATCCTGCTCAACCTGCTCCAGAACGCCGCCCAGGCGCAGGACGGGGCGGGCCGCGTCCTCGTCCAGATCGACCCCGCCCAGGTCCGCGTGAGCGACGACGGGCCCGGCGTCCCGCCGGCGAACCGACGGCGTATCTTCGATCCCTTCTTCACCACCCGCGTCCGCGGCACGGGCCTCGGTCTGGCGATCTGCCGCCGCGCCGCCCTCAGCATGGGCGCGGACCTGCATCTGACCGACGGACCGCTGGCCGGCGCATCCTTCGTGCTGCGCTGGCCCACCTGACGCCGGCGTCTCAGGCCAGTCCGAACTTCTGCATGCGGTAGCGCAGCGCGTAGCGTGTGATGCCCAGCAGGCGCGCGGCGGCGGACTGGTTGCCCTCCACCCGCGCCAACGCCTGCGCCACCAGGGTCCGCTCCACCTCCTCCAGGTCCACGCCCTCGTCCGGGAGCGTGAAGGCCCCGGCTGCCGCGCTCGGGCTCCCGCTCAACCCTCGGAAGCGGATCTCGGGCGGCAGGTCCTCGGACTCGACGGTCGGGTGAC
>JAWKQN010000035.1 GCA_041390125.1 Gemmatimonadota bacterium
AGATAGCCCGCCACCTCTCCAGCGGCGGAGCCGTGGATCGGCTCCCACACGCGAACCAACTCTGGATGTTGGACAGCATCGAGCGGCCGGACCGGTACCCGCTGGTGAGTCGACAGGGGAGGAAAGGGGTGTAGGCGCAATTTGGTCCCGGCCGCGCGGAGTCGGACCTCTCGGCGTTAAACCCGTTCCTTCGTCAGAGGCGACGACAGTTAGGTCAGATCCCTCACCCCACCCACCGCACCCGGAACACCCGCTTCCCCGCATCATCCGACACCAGCAGTGACCCATCCGCCGCCTGCAGCACGTCCACCGGCCGGCCCCACACCTCTTTCACCTCGTCGTCCCGGACGATGAACCCGGTCAGGAAGTCCTCGGGAGGCCCGGAGGGCCGCCCGTCCGTGAAGGGAATCCGGACCACGGAGTAGCCCTTCAGATCCAGACGGTTGATCGACCCGTGCAGGGCCACGAAGGCGCTGCCGCGGTACCCGTCGGGGAACTGCCCGCCGGTGTAGAAGGCCAGACCCATCGGGGCCGCATGCGCGGGCAGCAGCACGTCCGGCGTGAGCGTCTTCTCCACCAGATCGGGTCGCGCGCCGTTCAGGATGGGCTCGGGGTTGGGGCCGATGTACGCGTAGGGCCAGCCGTAGAAGCCGCCCTCCACCACGGACGTCACGTAGTCCGGCGCCAGATCGTCCCCCAGGTGGTCGCGCTCGTGCACGGCGGTCCACAGGGTGCCGGTCCCGGGATGGAAGGCCATCGGCACCGGATTCCGCAGACCGCCGGCGAACACACGGTGCCCGCTTCCATCCGGGTTGTACTCGTTGATCGCGGCCCGGCGGGGATCGTCGCCGGGCATCGCGTTCGTGGCGGACCCCACCGACACGTACAGCTTCCGCCCATCCGGCGAAAAGATCAGATTGCGCGTCCAGTGGTTGAACCCGCGCGTGCGAGCCACATCGATCCCCAGCCGCTCGGCCGTGTCCGTGTCCAGCGCGTCACTGCTGACCGGGAGATCCACCACGTGCTCGGGCGGTCCGCTCGCCTGGAGCTGACCCGGCCGGTACGCGAAGCGCACCACCGCGTCGTTGTTGCCCACGTACAGGAACCCGTCCTGGAACGCGATCCCGAAGGGACGGTTGAGCCCGCTCGCGAACGTCTCCTGGAGCTCGGCCACGCCGTCGCCGTCCGCATCGCGCAGCACCAGGATCTGGCCCTGCCCTCCGGACTCTGTCAGGAACACGTCCCCGTTCGGCGCCAGCGCCATGCGCCGCGGATACGTGAAGCCCTCCGCGAAAACGGTCACCTCGAACCCGTCCGGCACCACGAGGGCGGCGTCCGCGGGCCGCTCCACCACCTTGGGGATGGCGCGGTTCCACGGCGTCTCGAACGGCGTGGGGAGCTGCTGCACCGCCAGGGCCAGCAGCAGCGCGGGTGCGGTCAAGACACCCCCCGCACCTTCACCTCCGTCCCCAGCGTCTGCCCCTTCAGGATGGCCGGCACGCCCTCCTCCATCCACACGGGCGCGGGCGCACCCTTGAGGTAGTGGTCGAAGAACTGCTGCATGCGCAGCGCCCAGTCCTTCCGGTTCTGGTCCTGCCGCAGGCCGTGGGCCTCGCCGTTGTAGTTGAGCATCCAGACCGGCTTCTGCAGGCGCCGCATGGCCGAGAACATCTCGATGCCCTGGTACCAGGGCACCGCGCCGTCCGCATCGTTGTGCATCATCAGGAGCGGCGTCTGGATCTTGTCCACGTAGAACAGCGGCGAGTTGTGCAGATACTGCTCCGTCGCGTCCCAGGGCGTGCCGCCGATCCGGCTCTGCGTGCGCTCGTACTGGAACGCGCGGCTCATGCCGGTCTGCCAGCGGATCCCGCCGTAGGCGCTGGTCATGTTGGCCACCGGCGCGCCCGCCTCCGCCGCGGCGAACAGGTTGGTCTTGGTGATCATGTAGGCGATCTGGTAGCCACCCCAGGAGTGGCCCTGCACGCCGATCTTGTCCTCGTCCACGAAGCCCTGGGCCACCAGGTTCAGGACCCCCGGCACCACGGCGTCCAGCGCGCTCTCGCCTGGATAGCCGATCTCGTAGGGGATGTCGGGGATGAACACCAGATAGCCGCGGCTCACGAAGAACGGCACGGAGATGGACGAGCTCCCGGGCGTGGGCGAGCGGTAGTCGTACAGCCCGTCCGACATGCGCTCGTAGAAGTACACCATCATCGGGTACTGCTCGGACGCATCGAACCCGTCCGGCTTGAACAGCATGCCCTGGAGCGGCGTGCCGTCGTTGGACATCCACTCGGTCAGCTCGGCCGTGCCCCACGTGTACTGGCTCTGCTGCGGGTTGGCGTCCGTCAGCTTGACCATGTCCGTGATGGAGCCGTCCGTCACCCACAGGTCGGGGAACTCGCGGAAGTCCTCCCGGCTCACCAGCCAGCGGTCCGCGTCCTCCGCCTTGCCGCGCAGGGTGAACGACTTGTCCGCCAGCACCACGCGCGTGGGTGTCATGGCGCGGTCACTCCGGCCCTCGTAGTAGCCACCCTGCTTGGTCGTCAGGTGGAACGCATGGAGCAGGATCTCGCCCGCCGGCACCGGCTCCACGTCGGGCTGGGTGTCGGCCCAGCGGAAGCGGATGCCCGCCTCGCGCCCCTGGCCCTGCGTGAGATTCACCGTGCGTCCGCTCGCCGGCTCGAAGCGGAAGACGTCGTAGCGATCGTAGAACAGGAACGCCTGGTCATCCTCCGTCCACCCCGCGGAACCGTACGGCGGGGGCTCGTCCGGATGGTCGTCCAGCTCGTCCCAGACGGGCTCGGGCGCATCCGCGCTGGCCGTCATCGTCTCGCCGCCGGCCAGGGCCGCCGTCTTCCACTGCTTCTCGGCGCCGTCCCACCAGGTGGCCCACGTGCCGCCCGGCGAGATGCTCGCACCGCCGAAGCCCTTGATGCGCTCCGCCACCTTCCGCGAGGCACCGGTGGTCAGGTCGATCGCATACACGTCGTTGTAGCGGCCGTCCCAGGACAGCTCCTGCCGGTAGGGCACGTCCGTCACGCCGATGGCCCAGCGCGGCTCCCCCTCCTCCGCGTAGCGCACGTCCGGAATCTCGCGCGTCGCGAGCTGCACCACCCGACCCGCGTCCAGGTGCGCCACCGCGTCGTACGTGCGCTTCTTCTCCTCCTCCAACTGCACGAGCTGCATGGGCTGCAGGTACGGATCCTTCCAGTTCCAGACGTCGACGGAGACCTTGTCCTCGTCCAGGATCTCCTCGTCGGGCGCGGGCGCCGGGCGGGGCGCGGTACCGAAGTACAGGCGGTTCCCGCTTTCGGAGAAGCGCAGCGTCCCGTGCTCGCTCACCCACCAGCCGTCGGGGATGCCGCCGGTGGACGCGCTCGCCACCGTGCGGGGCGTCCAGTCCCCCGCGCTCGCGCGCTCCAGCGTGAAGGCGGGCTGCTCTGCCGCGAAGTCCGCCGCGTCCGTCAGGAACGCCACCTGCGCGCCGTCCTCGGAGAGCGCGATCTTACGGTAGTGTCCCTCGTCCGCGCGCAGCGTGTGCAGCGTCCGGTCCGGCAACGTGAGCACGTGCGCGCCGTCGCCGCTGCCGTCCTTGGTGGACGTGGTGAACGCGAGCGCCCGCCCGTTCTCGGCGAAGACGTACTCCACCACGTCCTCGTAGCGGCTTTCCTGCCCGGAGGCGAGGTCGCGCACCACCAGCGTGGCGCCCTCGTCCTTCTCGTGGTCGGGTCGGTCGGACGCCTCGTCCCCGGCTTCCGCCTCTTCGCGCGCGGCACCGCGGCCTTCGGCGCTGTCGCCTTCCGGCTCCACCCGCCAGGCCACCCACGCACCATCCTCGGCGACCTTGAAGTCCTGCGCGGCACCCAGGCGGGTGACGGCGGAGACCTGCGGGGTGCCGCCCGCGAAGACCGCGCTCAGGTCCGCGACCGCGAGCGAGTCGCCCGGGAGATCGTCCCGCTTCTTCCCTTCCCGCTTGAGCGAGTCGAGCACCGCCTCGACCGGCGGGATCTCGAAGACCACGAAGCGCGAATCCGAGCTCCACACCGGAGACGCGCCCCGGAGCGCAAGCTCGGTCCCGCCCTGGCGGGCCGCCCGCACCTTGAACGTCGGATCGCCCTCGAGCGGACGGAGCACCCAGGCCAGCCATTGCCCGTCGGGCGAGAGGGCCGGGTCGGCGATGGTGTTCCAGTGGAGCACGTCCTCGTGCTCGAGCGGCCGTTGCTGGCCGAGCACGGGAATGGCGGAGGCGGCCAGCGCGACGAGGCCGAGCGCGAGCGGGCGGGTTGACGTCATCGAGATCTCCTTCAAGCGCGTGGAGTGCTGCACCATCCTACCGCATGGGGGCGGGCGGGTCACGGAACGCGGAGGTGAGGCCGGCCCTGCCATCCCACCGCCCGGGAAGATCCGGGATCGTTCGTGGGGGCGGCGGGCGGACGAGCCGGCTTGCCCGCGCTCCGCTGGACTCACATATTTTCAATGTATTTGTACTATGTGCTCACAGCCACCGATGCCCCAACTCCACCTCTATGTGCCGGACGAGCTGGCCGCCGAGATCGCGCGCCGGGCGGAGGCACGCGGCCTGAGCGTGTCGCGCTACCTGGCGGACCTGGTGCGGGCCGAGGTGGCGGGCGGTTGGCCGGAGGACTTCTTCGAGTCGGTCGCCGGAGGCTGGGTGGGTCCCCCCCTGGAGCGCGCCCCCCAGCCGCCGCTGGAGATCCGGTCCGGCGGCTGATGCCCTACCTCCTGGACACCAACACCTGCATCCACGTGCTCAACGGGAGCTCGCCCGCGCTCGTTGCCCGTCTCGGACGCGAGCGACCCGAGCGGGTCCGCCTGTCCACGGTCGTGAAGGCCGAGCTCCTGCATGGTGCCCGCCGGTCCCAGCGCGTCGGCGAGAACCTCGCGCTCCTGGCTCGCTTCTTCGCGGCCTTCGCGTCCGTACCCTTCGACGCTCGGGCGGCGGAAGCCTACGGCCAGATCCGGACAGAGCTCGAGCGCGAAGGGCGGCTGATCGGCGCCAACGATCTGCTCATCGCCGCCACGGCCCGTGCGCACGATCTGACCCTCGTCACCCATGATGTCGACGAGTTCGCCCGGGTGGCGGGGCTGGCCTGGGAGGACTGGGAGGTTTTGAGGGATCGCCCCGGAGGGGCCTTCTTCGACGCCCGCCGCTCGTTGGGTCGAGGCCAACCCTTGATATGACCAGTCTGACTAGATAAGGTCCCCATCATGTCGGACTCCTACTCCCTCTACGAGGCCAAGGCCCGCTTCTCGGAGGTCATCCGCAAGGTCAGGGAAGGCCGCACGGTCATCGTCTCCTACCATGGCACCCCCGTGGCCGAGATCCGACCGTATTCCGGCGAAGGAGAGGATCTCGAGGCACGTCTCGATCGGATGGTGGCCGACGGGACGCTGCTCCGCAGTCCCTCCGTGGAGGAGGCGCTCCCGCGACCGGTGCTCGACCGACCCGGCGCGCTGCACCGATTCCTCGCCGAGCGCGACGGGTGAGGCTCGCCTACGTCGACACCTCCGTGCTCGTGGCCATCGCGTTCGGGGAACCGGGTGCGGAGCAGTTGGCGCGCCACCTCGCGGACTTCGATGAACGGGTGAGCGCTGCTCTCACGGAAGCCGAGGTGCGCGCCGCCTTTGCGCGGGAGGAAGTCCCTTTCGCACCGGCTCTGATTGCGTCCCTCAGTTGGATCCTGCCGCGTCGCCTGTTGAGCAGCGAGATCGACTCGGTCCTGGACGCCGGCCACCTCCGAGGCGCCGACCTCTGGCACGTGGCCTGCGCGCTCTACGTGTCGCCGGTTCCCGCAGCCGTCACGTTCGCGACGCTCGACGCCCGGCAACGGGTGGTGGCCAGCGCGCTCGGCTTTCCGCTGCTACCGGTCTGAGACGCGAGCAGCGGACCGACCCATGCCCGACCCCGACCGGACCAGCCCCGAAGCCACCCTCGCCGCCTTCCGCGACGCCATGAGGGCGCGGGACTGGCCGGGCGCCCTCTCGCTCCTGTCGCCCCGAGCCCAGAAGGGGCTGGTGGGTAGCGCGTATGCGGGCGCGGCCTGGATGGAGGGGCTCGATGACGCGGCGCGCCGCTCGCTCGCGATGCTCATGGAACGGCATGGCCTGCGCGATCCGGACGCCGAGCGCACCCGGTCGACGGAGGAGCTGTCTGCGATGCTCGCCGACCTGGATGCCTGGTCCCGCGCTTCCTTCCCTGCAGACCGCCCCCTCGACCTGACCGCGAACGTGGCGGACACCTCGTGGACCGAGTTCCGGCGCAGCGGCGACCGCGCCTATGCCATCGCGACGTCGCGGGGTCGCCGCAGCGAGACCCGTCTCCGCGTGCAGGAGGGCGCCTGGGTCATCCTCGCCAGCGGGGAGTGAGCACCCGGGGCGCCAGACCTGTACGGTTGACGCCCCGGTGCGAGGACCGGTCGGAGTGGACGCGCCACCCCGCACGTCCGCGTCGGTGCAGCGGAGGCGTGCGTCGGGAGTAGCGTCGCCGCTCTACTGGCTCGGGTTCACCGTCACGGTGAACGACTTCGGCGCCACATCCCCGACGCTCAGCGTGATCGTCTTCTGCGTCGTGGTGGGCTGGATGCCCACGATGAGCAGGCCCGTGGTGCTGCCCGCCGGGATCGTGAGCGGCGTGATCGCCACCGCCTGGGGATCGCTCGACTGCACCGGGACCGTATAGCCTCCCGCCGGCGCGGGCTGGGAAAGCGTCACGTCCAGGCGTAGCGCGTCGCCGCCGGTCACCGTGGCGTACGTGGCGTTCCCCCCTTCGCGGGTGACCCCGGTGACGACGACCGCATCGGGATACACCATGACCGTCGCGGTCCGGGACACGCCGTAGCCGGTCACGGTGACCGAGACCTGCTGCGGCGCGGTCACCGTCCCGAAGCTCACGGGAACGCCGAGCATGCGGTTGTCGCCCGGGGTGAGGGAGACGGAGGACTGGACGCTGGCCGGACCCGACGCCATGAGCTGGAGCGTGCCGCCCTTGATGGGTTCGTGCGCCAGTCGGATCCGCACGGAGCTGCTCCCTCCCGAGGTCACGGGCGTGGCCGGAGGTGGACCCGCGTAGGAGTTGTTCCCGAAATCCCAGCCATACAGACCGTCGTTGGGAAAGAGGGCCATGTCGGGGCTCGGTGCGTCCAGCACGCGGACGTTGCGCGTGGGACCGCTCGTGAATGGGACCTTCCGCGCCTGCACCTCCACCGACCAGGGGTCGCCGAGGTAGATGTACTCGCTCACCCCCCGCAGCTCGAAGGACGCCTGCATCTGGCCCGCGGGCACGACCACCACACCCGGTGCCTCGAGCGACTGGGGCCGCTCGCTCACGATCTCGATCTCCACGGGCTCCGACGAAAGGGTGGTCAGCCGGACCCGACCGGGCAGGGTGCCGCCCACGTAGACGTCGTTCGCGTCCACCTCGAGCGTCGCCACCTGGACGGACGCATCGGAGGCAGGCGGAAGCGAGGCCGGTGTCCCCGGATACCGGCTGGCCACCAGCGCCTTGGCCGGCACGCGGATGGGTTGGCGGAGGCGAGGGCCCCGCAATTCGATGTCGATCCCTTCCAGGGGATTGAGCGCCTCTTCTGCGGTGATCGACAGTGTGACGGTACTGCTGGTGGCGCGGACGGTGGACCGGATGCCGCGCACCTCGCGCCCGTTCTTCAGGAACTTCACCTCCGTGACCTCCGCCAGCCCGGCCCCATCGACGCGGAACGTGAGGTCGCGCGCGCCGGGCGTGATCTCGAGGGTCTGCTTGGAGACGGAGCGGATCGTTTGCGCGGCCGCGTTGCCGGCCAGGAAAGGCAGCAGGACGACGAGGAGCAGCGCAAACAAGCGTGGACGAGGCATGGGTGACTCCCGTGGGTCCGGGTGAGGGCTTCGATCTCTCCCTAGCCGGTCTGGAGGTCCCCGGGGATCATCGGGTGCGGGGCGGAACCCCTCGCGACGAAGATACGTATGATTGCCCATCGATACGTATCTCCAGGAGGAGCAGCCGGTGAAGCGCAAGGTCACCATCACGCTCGAGGAGCACCTGATCCCGCGGGCCAAGCGATATGCCGCGAGCCAGGGCGTGTCCCTCTCCTCGCTGATCGAGGAAGCGCTGGACCGCATGACGTCACGGCCGACGACCGGGGTGGTGGAGCGCTGGAGGGGTCGCTTCGAGTTGGCGGATCGGGACGACGACCGCTACCGCGCGCTCGCTGCGAAGTACCGGTGATGCTGCTCGACACCGACGTCCTGCTGGACGTGGCGCTCGACCGGGCGCCGCACGTCGAAGCCTCCGCCGCGCTGCTGACGTGGTTGGAGACGCAGCCGCCGATGGCGTTCGTGGCCTGGCACACGCTCGCCAACGTCTCCTATCTGCTTCGCTCCCGAGCCGGCGGACGCGCGGTTCGCTCCTTCCTGAACGATCTGACGGCCTTCCTCACCGTGGCCCCCGCCCACACGGACGCCTTCCGCTACGCGGCCACGCTCGGCATGGCCGACTTCGAAGACGCCCTGCAGGTGGCCGCGGCCCAGGCCTGTGGCGCGCGCGTCATCGTCACGCGCAACCTGGCCGACTTCCGCGCCTCCCCGGTCCCTGCGCGAACACCCGCCGAGATGCTGGAGGAGCTGACGGGCTGACCCGCGCGGGGAGGCTCGTCCGCGACCCCATCCGCCCCCCTGGCGAATGCCCGTCCGTCCCCCCCACTCTGACCGCCTGCCCACACGACCGGGAGGCCGCCCATGCCCATGCCGCGCCGAGACTTCCTCCGCCACGCCGCCGCCGCCGGCGTCGCTCCCTCCCTGCTACACACGCTGGGGACGGAAGGCCGGGCGGAACGGACCCGCCCCGCCGCCTGGCCCGGCTACGCCGACGCGGTCGTGATCGACTTCCTGGGCAGCCCGGGCTACTTCAACTACCCGGAGAATCCGCCGCTCGACGAGATCATGGTGAACAACGCCCGCACATCGGGCATCACCGCCATGAACGTCACGGTGAGCTCGGGAGACACGGTGGGCACGCTCCGCCGCATGGCGCCCTGGTTCACCCATGTGGAGCGCTGGCCGGACGCGTTCCGCATGGTGCGCACGGTGGAGGAGCTGAAGGCCGCGAAGGCGGGCGGGCAGGTCGGGATCGTGCTGGGCTTCCAGGACACGACACCCTACGAAGGCGACCTCTCCCGCGTGGACGTCTTCCACGACATGGGCGTCCGGGTGGTCCAGCTCACCTACAATGTCCGCAACCTCGTCGGCGACGGCTGTCTCGAACCGGGGAACGCCGGGCTCAGCACGTTCGGGCGTGAAGTGGTGGCGCGTCTGAACGAGCTGGGCTCCATCGTCGACCTCTCCCACTGCGGCAAGCGCACCACCGCCGAGGGCATCGCGGCCTCCACGGCCCCGGTCGGCATCACCCACACCGGCTGCAACGCGGTCGCGCGGCACCCGCGCTCGAAGGACGACGAGGAGCTCCGGGCCGCCGCCGACAAGGGCGGCGTGGTAGGCATGTACCTCATGCCGTTCCTCTCGCCCGGCCGCGTGCCCACGGGCGATGACGTGATCGACCACATCGAGCACGCGCTGCAGGTCTGCGGCGAGGACCACGTGGGGATCGGCAGCGACCTGTCCATCACGCCCATCGACGGCTCGGACGAATACTGGTCCAAGCACCGCGAGTTCGTGGCCGGCCGCATCGCGCGCGGGATCGCCGCACCCGCCGAGGATCCGGACGTCCTGTTCACGGTCCCGGACCTGAACACGAACCGGCGGATGGAGCGGATCGCCGACCGGATGTCCTCTCGCGGCCACCCGGACCGCGTCATCGAGAAGGTGATCGGAGCGAACTGGTTGCGGCTGTGTGGGGAGGTGTGGAAGGGCTAGGCGCCGGCCAGAAGAGGTGCGGGTCAGCGTGGGAAGGGTGTCGATGAGCGGCCCTTTCTAGA
>JAWKQN010000036.1 GCA_041390125.1 Gemmatimonadota bacterium
CTCGCCGCTACTGCGGCCACCTTCGGGTTCTTCACGGCGGTGGATACGGCCACGGACGCGCTGGACAAGCTGCACTCCACGGCCGAGGCCCATGAGCGGGTGATGGTCGTGGAGCTGATGGGCCGCCACACCGGCTGGATCGCGCTCTTCGCGGGAATGGCGGGCACCGCCGACGTGATCCTCATCCCCGAGATCCCCTACCGGTTGGACAGGGTCTGCGCGTCGATCGAGGACCGCTACGCCCGGGGACGCCGCTTCGCCATCGTGGCCGTGGCCGAGGGTGCCCGCGCCCTGAACGAGGACGCCGTCTTCATCGAGACCGGGCGTCCGGACGCCGCAGACCGGTACGGGGGGATCGCCGAACGGCTCGCCCGCCAGATCGCCGAGCACACCGGCAGGGAGACCCGGTCGCTCGTGCTCGGTCACCTGCAGCGCGGCGGCCACCCCAACGCCTACGACCGCCTCCTGTCGCTCCGGTTCGGCGCCGCCGCGGTGCAGATGATCGCGGACGGGCACTTCGGCTGCATGGTGGCGCTGGACCCTCCCGAGGTGAAGGCCGTGCCCATCGTGGACGCCATCCGCGAGCTGAAGCGCGTTCCCCTCGGCGGCGACGTGATCGCCACGGCCCGTGCGCAGGGGATCTGTCTCGGTGACTGAGCCGACGGAACGGATCCGCTGCGGCTGGGTCGCGAGCGCCGGTCCGCTGGACCAGGATTACCACGACCGCGAGTGGGGTGTGCCCGTCCACGGCGACGCGCACCTCTTCGAGATGATCACGCTGGAAGGCGCCCAGTCCGGGCTGTCCTGGTCCACCATCCTGAAGAAGCGCGAGGGCTACCGCGCAGCCTTCCACGGCTTCGACGCGGACCGGGTGGCACGCATGACCGCGCGCGACGTGGAGCGCCTGCTGCAGAACCCGGCCATCGTACGCCACCGGGGCAAGATCGAGTCGACCATCGCGAACGCGAAGGGAGTGGCCGCCATCCAGGACGAGATGGGCTCGTTGGATGCGTTCGTGTGGTCCTTTGTGGAGGGGACCCCACTGCAGAGCGGTCTGCGCTCCTACCGGGACGCACCGTCGGCTACGGATCACTCGCGTCGGCTGAGCAAGGCACTCAAGCAGCGCGGATTCCGCTTCGTGGGTCCCACCACCATGTACGCCTTCATGCAGGCCGCCGGACTGGTCAACGACCACGAGGTGGGCTGCTTCCGTCACGCCGCCCTGGCGCGGCCGTAGTCGCTCCACCCGAGGAGGTCTCCGTGCAGTACACGCGTCTCGGCAGCACCGGGCTCAGCGTCTCCCGTATCGCGCTCGGCTGCATGTCCTACGGCAGCAAGCAGTGGCGGAACTGGGTGCTGGAGGAGGAGGATGCGCTGCCGCACTTCCGCCGCGCCGTGGAGCTGGGCATCAACTTCTTCGACACCGCCGACGTCTACTCGATCGGCGTGAGCGAGGAGATCACGGGCAAGGCGTTGCGGGAGTTCGCGCGCCGGGATGAAGTGGTGCTGGCCACCAAGGTGCGCCTGCGCATGGGGGACGGCCCGAACAAGGTGGGCCTTTCCCGCAAGCACATCATCCAGTCGTGCGAAGCGAGCCTGAAGCGCCTCGGCGTGGAGAAGATCGACCTGTACCAGATCCACCGCTGGGACTACGACACCCCGGTGGAGGAGACGCTGGAGGCGCTGGATCAGCTCGTGCGCCAGGGCAAGGTGCTCTATCTGGGGGCGAGCTCCATGTACGCCTGGCAGCTCATGAAGGCGCTGTCCGTCTCGGAGCGGAGTGGCTGGGCCCGCTTCGTGAGCATGCAGAACCACTACAACCTGGTCTACCGCGAGGAGGAGCGGGAGATGATCCCGCTCTGCGTGGACCAGGGCCTGGGGGTCATCCCCTGGTCACCGCTCGCGCGGGGCATGCTCGGCGGAAAGCGCCAGCGCGGCAGCCACGACACCACCACGCGGGATGGCGACGACGGCGTGCTTGCCGATCAGCTCTACGATCACCCGTCGGACTGGGACGTGGTGGACGCCACGGTGCGGGTGGCGGAGCGGCGGGGTGTGGAGCCCGCCCAGGTGGCCCTGGCCTGGCTGCTGGCCCAGCCCAACGTGGCTGCCCCCATCGTGGGCAGCACCAAGGTCGCGCACATCGAATCCGCTGTGGCGGCCGTGGATCTGGAGCTCACGGAGGAGGAGCGCGCGGAGCTGGAGGCGCCCTATCAGCCCCACGGCGTCCGTGGGTGGCTGGATGGGCCGGTGCGGCTTCCTGGGATCAAGTCGTAGATTCGCGACGGAGCGACGCCTCGGCATCCTGGAGCGGGCCGAAGACGACACCCGCGCTCCGGGCCGGCCCGGGCCGACCTCGGCGCCGGGCCTGATCCCCCTCGATCCACCGGAGGACCCATGCGCGCCGCCTTCGCTTCGTCTGCGATCTCCGCCTGCGTCGCACTGGCCCTGTGCAGCGCTCCGTCGATGGCCCAGACCCGCGGCGCCCACCTGGGTGAGCTGACCTGGCCCGAAGCCGAGGTCCGCATCCGCGAAGCGCCACTGGTGGTGATCCCGTTCGGCGGGGGAGCGAAGGAACACGGGCCGCACCTGCCCATGAACGCCGACGCCCGTGTGCTCGAGTACCTGATGCAGATGGCCGTGGACTCGACGGACGTCCTGGTGGCGCCGCCCATCCTGCACGGGTGGTTCCCCGCGTTCCGGGCCTTCCCGGGCACCGAGGTGGCCGACCCCGACGTCTTCCGGCGGTACGTCCACGAGGTCGCGAAGTCGGTGGCCGAGCAGGGCGCGCGCCGGATCGTGTTCCTGAACACCGGCATCTCCATGGCGACCGGCCTGCCCATCTCCATGGTCGCGCGCGACCTGCGGGTCCAGTACGGCATCCCCGTCCTGGTGCTCTCCTGGAACGACCTGGAGACGGACGAGGTGGACGCGATCGCCGAACAGACGGCCGGCGGGCACGCGGACGAGCTGGAGACGTCCATCCACCTGTTCCTGCAGCCCGATCTGGTCCACATGGACCGGGCGGTCCAGGACTACGGCGACCTGACGCCGCGCGGATACCCCGGCTACGAGCCCGGGCTGTTCTCGCGGGACCCCGACGACCCCGAATATTCCGAGACCGGCCTCTTCGGGGATCCCACGCTCGCGACGCGCGAGAAGGGGGAGCGCGTGCTGGCGATCCTCACACGGCAGTGGCTGGCTGCGCTGCGTGGGTTCTCGCAAGCGCCGGAGCGGGAGCGGCGGTAGTGGGGCCGATCCTCCGGCCCCACCGTCCACTCAGCCGAGATCCGAGAGCGAAGCGCCGAAGTTGATGTGATAGGGCTTCGCGTCGATCACGAGCGCAGGGACCGACTCCACTCCTGCTCGACTGGCTTCCGCGATGCGTCCTCGCTGCTCACCGAGATGCACGACCTCGACCTCGTAGCGTTGTGGATCCAGGCTGCGCGCGAAGGTCTCCTCCGCAGAGACGCAGACGGGACAGCCCGCATGGTAGAACGTCGCTCGGGTCTTCATGGATCCTCCGATCGGGACGGATCCGGGGGTCCACCTGGACCTCCGGCTGGTCTCCACGGTATGCTGCCGCCGCAGACGATCAACCGGGTACCGATCGGTCGGGTACGTTCCGAACGGTAAGGATTGTGGCACGATGGGAGCAGGTTCACAGGACATCCCACCGGTCGGGCATGCGCCGGTGGCGGCGATGGTGGAGAGCATCGTCGGCTGCAAGTGGTCCCTGGCCGTGCTGGCGGCGATCCGTGGCGGTGCGCGGCGGCCCGGTGAGCTGGAACGTGCGTGCGTCGGGATCTCCGCGAAGGTGCTGAATCAGCGGCTCCGCAAGATGCAGCGGTTCGGCATCCTGACGCGCCGGAGCTATCCCGAGGTTCCCCCTCGCGTGGAGTACGATCTCACGGAGTTCGGCGAAGCCTTCACGGCGCTCCTGGATACGATCGACGTTCTCGAGCTGCGGGTCCGCAGAGGGGAGTTCGAGTCGTAGGACACGGCGTGCTCTCCAGCCACGAGGCACCTCGATCAGGCCCCGACCTCCTACAGACCGCCCCGCACCTTCAGATCCGCCTCCTGCCGCCGGGTCTCGATGCGGATCCCGTCGGGCGTGAAGTAGAACAGCACCACCCTGCGGTTCCGCGCGTGCCCCACCTCCTCCGTGGCCGGCAGATGGTTCTCGCTCTCCCCGCGCGATGCCTCGCGGAGGCGATCGGCAGCGATTCCTCGGCCTTCCAGGTACTCCCGCACGGCGCGGGCGCGGCGCCGACCCAGGTCCACGTTGTAGGCGTCGGAGCCGCGTACATCGGTGTGGCCGTAGAGGGCCACGGTGACGTCCGGGTAGGTGGCCAGCACGTCCACGACCTGATCCAGCACACCCTTGCTGACGGCATCCAGATCGGCGCGATCGAACGCGAAATGCACCACGTTCGGCACCACGAGCTGCGCCGGCGCCGGTGACTCCGGCTCCGGATCCGCCGGGGGCAGAGGTCTGCGGATGGACTCCACCGCGGCCGTATCGGCCGGGACCGGAGCGGCGGGGCGCGCGGCGGCGGGCGCCCCGGCCGCGCAGTCGCATCGGCGCGCGTCCACGGGGCTGCGAACGGACGTGTCCTCGCCCACGCGTCCACCCCGCTCACCCAACCCGAACGTGCTCTCGTCGAAGCGCCACGTCAGATCCACGAAGAAGCCCCTGTCCGTGTACTGGTCGAGCGCCAGGTCGTCGTCGCGGAAGCCGAACGCGTTGTAGCCCAGGGCGAGACGCAGGTCCTGCGACAGTCGCACGCCGAGCTCCACGCCCAGACCGTGCTGACGCCGGGTCCCGTCGAACAGCGTCCGTGCGATGCCTCCGAGGTCCAGACCACCGGTCAGATCGACGGTGGCGCGAGCCGCGAGCAACTGGGCGGAGAGCTCGCTCTCCACCGGACCGAATCGATCCGTGGCGAACTTCGCAGCCCATTCGGCGCGCGTGGTGACGCGCTCGGTGGGACGCACGTTGACGTGGCTGGAGATCACATGGGCACGGTGGTCGAGCGCACCTCCCGCAGCGAACGGATCCTCGTCCGTGCGGTGCTCGTAGCGGGCGAGCAGGTTCCAGCTCGTGCGGCTCTCGCCTCGGTAGGCCAGGCCCAGGCGCGTGCGCTCGAAGAACGCGCCGCCATCCAGAACCTTGGTGAGGGCACTCTGGGCGAGCAGGGTCGTGTTCCGACCCAGCCGACGGGCGAAGCCCAGCGTGCCCAGGACCTGGTCCGTGGTCTCCGTCGTCCGTAGCTCGCCTCGTACGGAGCCCTTCCAGAGCGGGCTGGTGGCCCACTCCAACGCGCCCGTGACGGCCAGAGCAGGACCGGTGACGGAGGACGCGGCGGGCGCCACCCGCTCGAACGTGGTGTTGACGCGCACGCCCTCGCGTAGCGTCCACTGGTTGCGCAGCCCGATCGCCGCGTGGGCCTCCCGCCCGTTCAGGCGGTCGGCGAGCCGGTACTCGGAGAAGACGCTCTGTCCCTCACGGTATTCGGCGGCCACACCGAACACGGTCCGATTCCGCTCCTGCATTCCGTTGAGCGACCAGGGCCCGGCCAGACTGGAGAGCAGCTCGTGTTGCGCGTACAGACGCGCCCGGTCGAGCACGCGCAGGTCACCCCCGACGGCAAGACGGCGGGCATCGGCGGTCTGGACGTCCTGTTCGAACTCCGCGAAGAGGGTTCCCCGCTCCGCCCACGCCGACTCCAGGCGCAGCCCGATGGCGTTGACGTCGTTGGGTACCACACCCAGGCTCTCCGCGACGGCCGCGCGCTCCTCGGTCGCATGCCGGAAGCCGAGCTCTGCGCTCCAACGCTCGCTCAGCTTGCGCGCCACTGCGAGTCGACCACCGGTGAGCACACCGTCGGTGCGTTGATCCTCGGAGCGGATGAGCTCCGCCGACACCGCCGTGCGCGCGCCCAGGAGCGTTCTTCCACTCACCCCCATCTCGGTGCGCCCCGACGCCACGCCCGCGCTCGGGTTGCGGAAGACCGAGTCGGCCGTGAGGTAGAACGCCCGCAGCTCGGCCTTGTCGGAGCGATGGAAGAGCTCCGCCCGGGCAGCAGCGCCCTCCAACACGGCCGCGCTGTCCGACCGCGCCAGCTCACCCGACAGCCAGGTGCCTGCGCCCAGGCCCAGCGTGGCGTTCACGGAGGCCAGGTCATAGCGGCCCACCGGATCGTCGCTCCGGACGGCGCTGCCGCCGACGCTCAGGCGCTCGGTGGGGCTGAAGCGTCCCTCCCCGCCGAAGACCCAGTGACGTGCACCACCGCCCTCCGCCTCGTACGTCACGCGGATGCTGATCGGGTTCAGCCGCTCATCCACCGAGGGAATCGCCCGCTTGAAGAGCAGGCGCCCGGTGAACGGCTCGATCGTGTAGTCCGTGAACCGCTGTAGGGGCGTCACGTCCAGGATGAGGCCCGGCTGGGTCCGGTCCCGCGTCACCAACTCCACCCGCTCGGAGTTGAGGAGGGCGTCCGTCCGGCTCAGCGCGTAGGGTCCGCTGATGCCCAGGGCCGGGATCTCGTCGACCCGCTGCTGGAAGCGATCGCGGCTCGCGAAGGTGCGCAGCGCGACACGGTCCGACGAGTACTGTTGCAGAGCGCCGTTCAGCGTGCGCGCGTAGCGTCCGAGCTGGGAGGCGGGGTCGTAGGACGCCGTGTTGAAGTCCCCGTAGAGCGCGTAGGAGTCTCCGCGCGCCAGGGCCCCGAAGACCCGACCCTTCGACTGGGCCTCGAACAGGTGCGGCGCAGCGTCGCCGAACACGTCGTAGAGCTCGTCCGGTCGGATGTCGTTGAAGAAGCGGCGACCCCGATCCGTCTCGGTGTCGACCCGGACCGTGGCCTGCCATCCATCCCCGACATCTCCCGTCGCGAAGGCGGCGACCCGTGCTCCGGCCATGCGGGTACCGTCGTCGCTGGTCTGGGACAACTCGACCAGCGCCTCCTGGAACCGGTCGCGCACGCCCGGTGTGAGGAGCTCCCCATCGCTCAGGGAGCGCCAGTCGATCCGGCCCTGCACGAATCCCATCAGCAGCATGCCCAGCCGCTCCCGCCCTGCGCCCGGACCGGTCGTGGCGGACGTGCGGCCATGGCGGTCGGCGGTCGGGTCCAAGGCCATCCCGGACGAGGAGCCCGGACGCCGGAACAGGGGCGCCAGCAGGGCCTGATCGGCACCGCCCGGTACCGGGCTCGCCGCGCTCGGCGCGGCCAGGCCGAACAACGCCGGACGCGGAGGCACGGTGGACGTGAACGGCGTGCGGAGCGCGCCCGCGGCCCAGGGCGCCGGCGCTCGCCGCAACTCCGTTCCGGCGCGCAACGCCCTGGCGTCCGCGAGCGCCACGTCCGGCACCGGCCCGAGCGCCGCGCGCGCGCGCGCCTCGGCCACGACGGCGACCGTCGCCGTGCGGTCGCCGAAGTCGGCGCGCGCCATCTCGCCGCGCGTCAGGTCCACCAGCTTGCTCGATCCCGAGGCCAGGTGGCGTGCCGTCAGCGCGTCCAACCGCATGCCGGCAGGCAGCGTGCGCTCATCCACCCGCACCAGCCAGTGGCGCGGCTGCAGCCCATCGAACGAGTAGCGTCCCTGGGCGTCGGTGATCGCCGACGTGCCGTCGTGCAGGTAGACACGGACACCGGGAACGCCGAGAACGTCCTCGCCGGTCGCGGTCCCGCTGTCTGCGGCGCACGCGCAGATGTCCACCCAGACGCGCCCGACGATCAGGCCCTCGTCCGTGAAGACGCCCCGGCGCAGACCCACGGCCGCCACGGCCTCGTTGCTCGCCGCCAGGCCACCGGCGCCCGTGGCGCGCGCGCGGTTGATGCCGTCGCCGAGCTCGGCCCCCACCCCCACCCGCACGCGGTAGACGATGCGGCGAAG
>JAWKQN010000037.1 GCA_041390125.1 Gemmatimonadota bacterium
CGCGTCCTGAACGCCAACGTCGGCGCGTCGCAAAACGGGGTCTTCACGGGGCGACCCGGCGCGCTCAGCAACGACTTCTTCGTCAACCTTCTGGACATGGGGACCCGGTGGAACGCCACCTCGGACGATGAGAACCTGTTCGAGGGGCGCGATCGCGCCACGGGCGACCTCAAGTGGACCGCCACCCGCGTAGACCTGATCTTCGGGTCGAACTCGGAGCTACGGGCGATCGCGGAGGTCTATGCCTGTGTCGATGCCAAGGAGGCGTTCGTGCGTGACTTCGTCGCGGCCTGGGACAAGGTCATGAACCTCGACCGCTTCGACGTGCGGTAGCACCGGCGCGACCGGTCGCATCGGTCGGGAGCTTCCGCAGCGCGCGAGGGGTGGTGTCCCAGAAGGAGGGGCACCACCCTTTCTTCATACTCCGGCTCGCTCCACTTCGACGCGGCCTGTTGAGCCGACCCGAGCGTCCGCTTTCCTGGCGCTCAGCAGCCCGCCGCCGAGACCACGTAGGCCCGGCCGCCCAACAACACGCCCTCGCCCGAGATCTCTACCGAGAAGACGCGCTCCTCGCGGTCCCACGGCTCCAGGATCAACCAGGCTCCGCCTACGAGATCGAACGTGAGAGCCCAGGTCCCTGCGTGTGCATCGGAATGCTCCGAGCTGGCGGACCCGGCGTCGCTCGAGAAATACGAGACGCCCTCGGATCTCCATTGGTAGCTGTGGTCCCTGCAGAGGGTCAGCTCCGTGGTGGACTCACGCACGAACGAACCCGCCGTCCCGTCTCCCTGATCCACCGAGGTACCGGACTCGTCGCCTCCGGTCAGCACCACCCCCTCGGCCTGCGCCACCCAGCTCGGGGCATCAGGAGCGCTCCAGGTGATGCTGCCGGACACGGCTGCGAGCGCCGAGACCAGCGCTTCGTCCTCGCCGCGCCCGCCCAGCACCGCAACCGCGTAGTCGGCACCGTGGGGCCCCTGCACGACCACGCCGTGCAGCCGGCCCAGACCCTCCTCCGACCAGACGTCGTAGGAGGCCCTCATCGTCGTTTCCTGGATGTGCACCTGGTCCGGGGTCAGCGACAGGCCGAGCTCGTCCAGGTCGGAGAGCACCACGTCCGCCACGTCGCTTGGAGACCCCTGCGAGTAGGCCCAGACCGCGGCCGTCATCCCTGATCCACGCAGCAGGAAGAGTCCGGACTCGGGGTCGGCGTGACCCGTGAACCCGGCGGGGATCCGAAATCCCACCCCCGTTGCGGGCGAGAGCACCACGGTGCCTGCCGGGTAGCGCCCTCCGACGTGAATCACCTCCTGACCGGACAGGCGCCCCGGCGACGCGGTAGCCGCCAGTCCCACCACGGCGAGCAGCCAAGCGCGGATCGGGTCAGGCTGAGGGACGAACGACATCGTGGGCTCCGGGTCGGAGTGAGCGCGGCGGGCATGAGTGTCCACCGACGGCGCGAGGGCATACCGGACCCGGCCCCGTCGGGGATCACCGGCCCTCCGGGCTCCGGCCCACCTCGGCCTCTGATCCCCGACTGCGGGCGCTCCGGTATGTGCCGTTGCGAGGTCAGCGAACCTGCGTCCCGTCCCATTCCGAACCGGAGACCGCTCATGCGCCCGTCGTCTGGAGTCCAACGAGGCCTTGCGCCGCGGCACACTCTCGTGCTCACCGCGCTGCTGATGGCGGCCTCCGCCGCGATGCCGCACGCCGCCATCGCCCAGCTCAAGCCCAAGACCCAACCCGGCGCGGCCGACCCGGCCCTGCTCGCACCCAGCATCGTCAACTTCCGCATCAACGGCGGCGGGTACATCACGAGTCTCCGCACCGTGCGACTCGAGCATCAGGCGCTCGGCAACCCGGTCTACTACCGGGCTGGAGAGCACCCGCAGCTCGCAGGATCACCCTGGCAGCTCTACCGTGAGAGCCCGACCTACGAGCTCAGCGCGGCAAACGGCGCCAAGGTGGTGTATTTCCAGATCAGGAACGAAGCTGCGCCCTCGCCCATCGTGTCCGCGCAGATCGCGCTGTCCAACCCACTGGTGACGAGCTTCAGCGTCATGTCCCCCGCGGGCAACGAGTCGGTGATCGGTCAGATCGTGCCCAGCCTGGACAACACGGTGACCGCCTTCCTGGACTACAGCCTCGAGGGCGACTACACCGAGTGCCAGGCGTCCACGCAGAGCAGCTTCGCCGGCGCGCCCTGGCACCCGTGCGTGGTTGGTGGCACGACACACACGACGGTGGGCCTACCCTTCGACCCGCCGGGGCGCCGGATCGTCTTCTTCCGGGCGCGGGGGCCAGCCGGCCCCTCCAACGTGGTGGCTGACACCATCGACGTGGAGCACATGACCTTCACCCAGGTCTCGACGGGGTGGGTAGGAGCGCATAGCGGGTATCCCACGATCCCCGCGCTCTGTCCCGGTGGTGGTTTCATCAAAGGGATCACCGCCGACATGGTGCAGAACAGCTTGGTTCGTCGCTTCTACGGAGCCTGCACGGGAATCGCACTCGAAGCCGAATGGCTCGCGGGCTCGGTCCGACTACGAGCGTCCTGGAGCGCAGACGAGGACGCGTTTCATGCCCAGGCACCTCTTCCCGCTCCCGTCACCCTGGAGCAGATCCTACGACTGCTGGGACCGGGAATCGCGAAGTTCGAGTTCTTCCGCGACTACCGCGAGTGCCCGCCGGGGGCATGGGTGGAGCGGGTCGGGGCCCAGCTGAGCAAGGTAGACGGCGCCACAGCGGTGTTGGGCCTCATCCTGGCCTGCACGACCATCGACGGACGCGGAGGGCGCATCGGCACGGCGACGGGCATGCAGTATACGGGGCGTCTCACCGACGAGACGGTCTGGTTGAGCTGCCCCGACTACGGACTGGTCAACGGCATCACCGTGGCGGCGGATTGGACGATCCGCGGCATCCAGCTGCACTGCCTGGTGCCGAACCAATGAGGCGTCAGCGGGCCTGGAGCGCGTCGGTGAGCCAAGCCCGCGCGAAGCGCCAGTCGCGCTTGACCGTGGGCTCGGAGACCCCGAGGGCTTCGGCGGTCTCCTCGACGGAAAGTCCCGCGAAGAAGCGGCACTCCACCACCCGCGCCTGACGCGGATTGGCCGCCTCCAGCGTGGCCAGCGCGCGGTCCAGGTCGAGGAGCTGATCGGGCTGGACCAGGCCACCGTGCAGCTGCTCGTCGAACTCCACCGGGGCCTGCCCGCCGCCACGCTTCTTGGCGGACTTCTTCTCGGCGGCCGCGATCAGCACCTGGCGCATGGCGCGCGCCGCCACGCCGAAGAAGTGACTGCGGTCCGCCCAGGAAAGCTGCTTGGAGGGCGTCAGCTTCACGTAGGCTTCGTGAACCAGCGCTGTGGTGTTGATCGTCTCCGAGCCCCCGGAGCGGCGCACCGCCTGGGCCAGGCGTTTGAGCTCGTCGTAGACGACGTCGAAGAGCTGGTCGAAGGCTCCGTCGTCCCCGGCGTGGGCGCGCCGGAGGAGCTGGGTCACCGCTTCGGGAGTGGGCTGGGACACGCTGCTGAGGTTCGAGAGTGGGTCGGGGTGGACGTTCGACCCAATTGGACCTGCTGCGCCGGCCGGGGCAAGCGCGCCCACACGCGAGACGTTGCGGTCCCGCTGGAGCACCGCCGCGCGTCAGGACCGGACTACCGTCCCTCGTCCACCCGATCGGCCTCGTCACGCTGTAGGGCCCGAATGCGTTCGGCTTCCTCGGACCGCCCCCAGCGCTCGTACATCGCCACCATCTCGCGCAGCGTCGCCTGACGAAGGCGAAACACGGCACTGCCTGGCGGCGCGCCGTCGGGCGTCTCCTCCAGCACGTTCCTCATGGCTTGCTCCGCCGCGGCGTGCTGGCCCTGCCGCGACAGTGCGCGTGCAGCGCCACGCGCTGCCGCCACTCGAATCCCCAGCGGCCCGCCGCTTCCGACCACCGCCAGCGTCGCTTCGTACTCGTGCTCCGCACCGGTGCTGTCCCCGGCCGCGTCGAGGGCGCGCGCAACGCCGATACGGAGGCCTGCGGTGACCGCGGCGCTCTCCCCGTACACTCGCATGGCCACCTCCACGGCGCGTCGCGACAGCGCGAGGCCACTCTCCACATCGCCGACTCGCAAGCGATGCTGGCCATGGTTGGTCAGAATCACGGCCAGCCGACGCTCATCTCCCGCCCCCCGGCTCGTCGCCAACTGGAAGAGCGAGTCGGCACGCTCGTTCTGTCCCCGGGCGGACAACAGATTCGCGTATTCCGCCAGCGCCGCCACGGCGGGGACCGCATCGTCCGGGACCGCCCCGTCCAGGATCTCCAACGCGGCGCGAAAGGAGGAATCGGCGGCCTCCAGGTCCCCCTGGGCGCGCTGCATGACCGCCAGATTCGTGAAGCCAACCCCCGCCTGGGCGTCGTCGCCGCGAAGTCGACGAAACAGCGCGAGACCCTCCCTCTGCGGACCGACGGCCGACCCCGCATCACCGCGTTCGTACGCAAGCCCGGCTTGCATGTAGAGCGCGTTGGCAAGCAACTCCTCGCGGCCCAGCGCACGCAACAGGGGCACCGCCTCCGCCAGCTCCGCCTCGGCTGCATCGAAGTCGTCGCGGTAGAGATGGCCTCGGGCCATGAGGCTCAGTACCTGGGCTCGGGCCGTGTCGTCCGCCACCTGCCGGGCCGCCTCCAACGCCTGCGGCAGCAGACGGTCGGCGCTCACCCAATCCGATCGCTCCAGCGCCACTTCGCCCAGAGAGCGGATCACCCCTGGATCGGGCGGAAGCCCCGCCTTGGACCGCTCCGCCACCGCGCGCTCCCACAGCTCCTGCGCGGTCTCGAAGTCGAACAGCGAGAAGTGGGCGCGCCCCAGCGTGCTCAGGAGGCGCGCCTGCAGCGCGGGCTGGCCGGCCAGGTCCTCAAGGGCTGACGCGGTGGCACGCTCCAGGAAGTCCACCACACGCAGCGTGTCCGCCCCCGGATCGCGACCCACCGGATTGACCGACTCGAACATGCCTTCGAGATATGCGGCCACCGCCTGAGCGGTGTCCCGCTCCGCTCGCGCCGCATTGCGCTGCTGGAAGGCCACCGCGAGTCCTGCGAACAGCGCGAGGACGATCCCGGAGACCGCTGCCAGGGGACCACGATTGCGCTGCACGAACCGATGCAGGTGGTACGAGCGCGTGGGCAAGCGCGCTCCGACCGGGCGTGCCTCGCGAAAGCGCTCGAGGTCGTCCAGCAGGCCGTCCACCGATTCGTAGCGCTCGTCCGGATCCGGTGCCGTGGCCTTGAGCAGGATCGCATCCAGATCGCCACGGAGGGCCATACGCAACCGGTCCGGCGTGGTCGCGCGGTTCGCACCGACGGTGGAGGTGTCCGCCCCTTCCGTCGCTGCGCCCGAGCTCGGCTTGTCCGATGCCGTCTTGCTGGGCAGCGTGCGCCGCTCGGGGTCGGGTCGCTGACCCGTCAGCAGCTCGTGCAGCACCACTCCGAGCGCGTACACGTCCGTTGCCGTGGTGACGGCGCCACCGGCGCTCCGCTGTTCCGGCGCGGCATACGCCGGAGTAAGCACGCGATGCTCCGTCCGGGTCAGGTCGTCCGCTGCGGACCCCAGCAGCTTGGCGATGCCGAAATCGAGGAGCTTCACCGTCCCGTCCTCCATCACCAGGATGTTGGACGGCTTGAGGTCCCGGTGGACGACCAGGTTGCGATGAGCAAAGCGCACGGCGGCGCACACGTCGCGGAAGAGATCCAGCCGCCGCTCCAGCGACAGCCGGTGGGCGTCCGCCCAGCGCGTGATGTGGTCGCCGTCGATGTACTCCATCACCAGGTAGGGGCGCCCGTCCGACGCGGCGCCGCCATCGTGCAGCCGGGCGATGTTGGGATGCTGCAGGTCGGCCAGGATCTGACGCTCGGCGCGGAAGCGGCGCAGCACGTCGTCGGTGTCCATCCCGCGCTTGACGAGCTTGAGCGCCACGGTCTGTTCGAAGGCGCCATCCACTCGCTCGGCCTGATAGACCGCGCCCATGCCACCCCGCCCGATCTCGCGCACGATGCGGTAGGGTCCCACCTGCGCACCGGCCTCGTCCCCGTCCAACGCAGTGGCCACGACCCGCTCGAAAGTGGCGTCGAGGGGAGTGTCGCCGGAGGCGTCGTGGCTGAGCAGGGCCCGCAGCCGCCGCTCCAACCCAGCGTCTCCCGCACACACGTCGGCGATGAGGGCCTCGCGGTCCGCCGGCGCCGCGTCGATCACGCGATCGAAGGCGGCGTTCAGCCTTTCGACTTCCGTCTGGTGCACAACCACCTCCCCGGATTGCCAGCCCCAAGGTACCGGCCACCGGTGATCCGTGCCCCGGCCCCGCCCGCTCCCGGTGTGCATACGGGAACGCACCCGGCCGGAGATCAGCTGCTCGCTCGGGCCGGGTGAGCCTGAAACGGCTTGGGCACGGTCGAGGGGCCACGCGCCCACCATCCGAGCCGGGCCTTGACATGAATGAACAATTCATTCATTTATTGTCCATGGCACGAACTCGGACGGAATCCAGGCTGGAGCGCATCCTCGACGCCGCACTCCTCTCCTTCCTCGAGAACGGGTACCGGGGAGCCACGCTGCAGGACGTTGCCGAGCGCGCGGAGGTGTCCGTAGGGAGCGTCTACTCGTACGTGGCAGACAAGGAAGCGCTCTTCGAGCTCGTGCTGCGCGCGGCGCTGCGGGAGCCACCGCCGGACCTCGAGTCCCTCCCCTTCCAGAGCACCGAAGGCTCGGCCTTGGTCTCCTGGGTCTGGGAGCGGTTCGGCGAGATCGCGCACTTCCCGACACTCGACGCCGCGGCGGCGCGCCCGGCACCGGCGAAGCCGCTATCGGAGTTGGAGCAGGTGCTGCGCGAGGTGTGGGCTTGGCAGTCCCGCTACTGGCGGGCCATCGAGCTGATCGAGCGCTGCGCACGCGACTGGCCGGATCTGCACATGCTCTACTACAAGCAGTTCCGACGGGGAGTCTTCGCCAAAGCGGCGGGGCTGTTTCAGCGACGCATGGCCGAAGGAGTCATCCGCGCCTATCC
>JAWKQN010000038.1 GCA_041390125.1 Gemmatimonadota bacterium
ATGGGGCGGCCCCGGAAGTTCTACCGGCTGCGGCCGGAAGGCGCCCGCGCGCTGAAGGAGGCGTACGCCACCATCCAGTCCATGGCGGGCGGGCTGATCCCGAAGCTCACCGAGCTCGCGGAGGGGTGAGCATGCCCTCGCCCGAACCACGGCCGCCTCGCCTCCTGGTTCTCCTGGCCGGGCTGCTCCTCTCTGGCGACGAGGGCCGACTCATCCGCGCCGAGTTGGAGGAATCGTACGTCCGGGACCTGCAGAAGCGGATGCCGCTCCGCGTCGCGCGGGGTCGCTACGCGCGGAACCTGCTGGGCTCGATCTGGAGCGTCTGGACCGCCCGCCTCCCCCGCACGCTTGCGCGCGGCCTGACGCTCGACGCGAAGCTCGGGCTCAGGATGCTCGCGAAGCAGCCGTTGCTCACCCCCGTGGCCATGCTCGCGCTCGGCCTCGGGATCCCGGCGTCGCTGGCCCTGCATCACGGGTTGGGGGTGCTGTTCAGCCCCCTGCCGGTCCCGGAGGGCGAGCGTTTGCTGGGGATCCGCAACCACAGCCTCGAGACGCACGACCCCGTCCTGAGCTCGGTGCACGACTACGCCCGGTGGCGGGAAGCGCTCGACGCGTTCGAACAGGTCGCGGCCGCTCGCGCCTACCGGGTGAACCTCTACGCCGGCGAACCGGGCGCGCCCCCGCTGCGTGGGGCCGAGATGAGCGCGTCCGCCTTCGGGCTCCTCCGCGCCACGCCCCTGATGGGCCGCATGTTGGTGCCGGCCGACGAGATCCCCGGTGCCCCCGACGTCGTGCTCCTGGGCCAGGACGTGTGGAGGTCCCGCTTCGCGGGGGATCCCGCGATCGTGGGTAGGACGGTGCGGGTCGGTCGGACCGAGCACACCGTGGTCGGCGTGATGCCGTCGAGCTTCCGCTTCCCCGTGGACGAGGATGTCTGGCTCCCGCTGCGGGCCAGCCCCCTCGACCACGCCGAGGGCGAGGGTCCCGATCTGTGGGTGTTCGGTCGACTCCGGGACGGGGTCACCGCCGAGCGGGCCGCGCTCGAGGTTGCCCAGATGACCGAGCGGCTCGCCATCGACGATCCCGATCGATACGCGCGCTGGATCGGACAGGTCGTGCCGATGCCCCTGCTCCTCATGGGGGTGGACGAGTTCCTCCGCAGCGACCCCGACTTCCTGACGATGCAGTCGACCATGCTGCTGCTTCTGCTGATCCTCTGCGGCAACGTGGGCACGCTCCTGCTGGCCCGGAACACGACGCGCATGGGAGAGCTGGCGATCCGCACCGCGCTCGGCGCCAGTCGCGCCCGGATCGTGATCCAGCTCTTCATCGAGGCGCTCGTCCTCGCGCTCGTCGCCACCGGTCTGGGGCTGATCGCGGCCGAAGCGGCCATCCAATGGGTGTTCGGCAACGAGCTCGCGCCGCTCGGGGTCCCCTACTGGTTGGATCCGGGGCTCAGGACCGACACCGTGCTGCTGGCGCTGACGCTCTCCGTCCTCGCTGCGGTCGTGGCCGGCGTGCTTCCTGCCTTCCGTGCCACCGGCCGGGACGTGCACGCCACGCTGCAGCACTGGGCGGCGGGGAGGGCGAGCGTCCGGTTCGGGCTGGGCTCGTCGCTGCTGATCGTGAGCGAGATCGTGCTGTCGGTCGGCTTCATCACGCTCGCGGGCGCGATGGTCCGCAACGTCCTCCACGACTCCACCGCTGCGCTCGGACTCGAGCCGGACCGCTACCTGCGGGCCGACGTGCGGGTGCCGGCGAACGACGCGACGCCCGACCCCGAAGACCCGGAGACGGAGGCCGTGCGGGTGCGCCTGGCGCGGACGCAGCAGGAGGTGCTGCGGCGACTTGCCGAGGACGAGGCCGTGCGGGGCGTGGGGATGGGGGACGACCTGGCCAACTACGAACCGGGCCGCCGCAGCATCGTCCTCGAAGGAAGCGAGTCCGACGGAGAGCCGCAGGACGCCGCTGCGCTCCGCGTGGACGTCGGGTTCTTCCGCGGCCTCGGCCGGCCCATCCTCGCGGGACGGGACTTCAGCGCCGCCGACCTCGAGGCGCTGGAGGGCGACGGTCCCGCCCCCGTGATCGTCAACACGCCGTTCGTGGACCACGTGGTCGGGGGGCGGAACGCGATCGGTCAGCGCTTCCGCCCGAGGTCCGCGGCGCGGGACGCCCCATGGTTCGAGATCGTCGGCGTCGTCGGTCCCTTCGGGACGAACCCGATCAACCCCGACGAGGCCGCCGCCTGGTACGAGCCGGCGGTTCCAGGAACGTCGAACCCCGCGCGCTATCTGGTCGAGGTGGCCGGCGATCCGGCCGCGTTCGCACCGCGCCTGCGCGAGATCGTGGCCGCCGTCGATCCGGAGGCGACCGTGGACCAGGCCATCGCGCTGGGGGCGTCCTGGGAGGCCGACCGGAGCATCTGGCGTTGGCTGTCCGTCCTGCCGCTGGTCCTCTCCGGGGTGGCGTTCCTCCTCGCCGTCTCCGGGCTCTACGCGCTCATGTCCTTCACGGTCTCCCAGCGGACGCGAGAAGTGGCGATCCGGAGCGCGCTCGGCGCGCGCCCGTGGAGCATCGTGGCGACGATCGCGCGCAGAGCGGCGCTCCAGCTCGGCATCGGGCTCGCGCTCGGAGGTGTCTGGGCGTGGGCGCTGCTCCGCCAGGAGGCGGACGAGGCGTTCGTCCAGTCCATCAGCATCCCGCTGACCGTAGCCGCCACGCTGGTCGTCACGGCGCTCGTGGGGGTCGTCGCCTGCGCTTCGCCCACGCTGCGTGGGCTGCGCATCCAGCCGAGCGAGGCGCTGCGGGAGGGGTGAGCGATGGAGGCCGATCGTCCGTGGCGCGCCATCGACCGGGCAGGGATGGTACGGTACCGTTGACATATCTGTACCGTACCACCTTCGAGGACGCCCGATGCCGAAGACCACGACCTACTCCATCTCCCGATTGCGAGCCGACCTCTACCGGGTCATCGACCGGGTGCTGGAAACCGGCGAACCCGTCGAGGTCGAGCGCAACGGTCGACGCGTCCGCATCGTACCCGCGGAGGCCGCCAGCCAACTCGCCGCCTTGCGGCCCCACCCGGGCTAGCTGGCCACGGATCCCGAGTTTGGTGCACCTGGACTCGTCGGACGAGTGGACGCCGTGATCTACCTCGACACCCACGTGGTCGCGTGGCTGTACTCCAGCGCGGACGAGCGACTTTCGCCGGCGGCCCGGACTGCGTTGCTGGACTCCGATGATCGCAGGGTTTCGCCGATGGTGCGTCTGGAGTTGCAGTCCCTCTTCGAAGTGGGCCGTGTCACGGTTCTCGACGAGCGCGTCGGCTCCTCGGCTTGCCGAGGGGCTCACCCTCGCGGGTGAGCGGCGTGCGCCGGGACCTCGAAGGAGTCGGCGGCTCCGGACGCGGAGGGTCCGCGCGCTCCACCCGGAGATGATAGCCCAGGGCTTGGAGAGCGCTGAACGCGAGGTCGAACTCGACGCTCGTCTTGCCTGTCTCCACGAGCGAGATCCACTGGCGCGAGACACCCAGCTCCTCCGCGAGCCGGGTCTGGGACCAGCCGACCCGCGCCCGCCCGTCCCGCAGCAGAGGACCCAGGTCCTGAGGCCGTCGGAACAGCATCGGCTCCTCCCCGGAAATGCCAACGCATATAGGCGATCTGGAGTTGACTACGATCGTAGTCAAAGATCAACTGCCCATGTTCGAAGACGCGCCGCCCTAGGGCGTCACCGACGTGAAGTGCGTGTGGCGCGCTAGTCCGATGCCCACCGCGGCCGTGCGCCGATCCCGAGGACGGGCGTGCTCAGCTCCCCGCGTCGGAGGAGGCTAGAACGCCTCCCGCTCCCTCCGCTTCGCCCACCAGCGCCAGCCGACGAGGGCACCGGCGATCGTCAGCCCCGCGAAGCCCAGCGCGAAGACCATCAGACCGATCTTGAACAGCACGGCCAGGAGGGCCGCCACCCAGGCCGCCATGGGGGGCAGGATCAGCTTGAGGACCTCGGCCAGCAGCAGGGTCAGCAGGCCCGACAGGGCCACCGGGGCGGCGAGTCTCATCATGCGAAGCTCCTGAGGTCCGTGGATCGGCAGGTGCGCCCGGCCCGGAGGCGGGACGGCGATCCCTGCCTCGGCCTACGCCGCAGGCGGTCCGGGAGTTTCGTGGCCGGTCTGGCCTGCCGAGGGCCGCCGGGTCGCCCGCGCCTGACGACCCGGGGCACGTTCGTCGGTTCGTAGCGCCCGCGACCGCGGCGCGCCTACCGCCCCTGATCCAGCCGCACCGTCACCTTCTTGCCCTTGATCCGCGTGCCGCGCAGGGCGCGCAGGACGTCATCTGCCACTCCCTCCGCCACCTCCACCAGGGTGAACCGCTCCGAGATCTGGATGGAGCCCACGTCCCGGCCCGGCACACCGGCTTCGCCGGTGATCGCGCCGACCAGGTCCTTGGGGCGGAGCCCGGCGTCGCGGCCGGCGCCCACGAAGAGCCGCACGAAGCCCGTGGAGCGGGGGCGGCCCCGGGCCCCCGGCGAGGGTCCCTTGGGTCCCTTCCCGCGGGGCGGCTGCGCAGGCCGCTCCTGGGGGATCTCCTCTTCCTCGCCCTCCGTGACCTGGGTGGCCTCGTGGGCCATGCGCACGGCCCCCATGGCGATGTCGAACAGGTCGAACTCGTCCGACAGGGCCTCCACCACCACCCGGAAGCGCTCGAGATCACCGCCGAGGATGGATTCCCGCACGGATGCGCGCGTGAGCTCCAGGCGTCGGGCCCGCAGGTCCGCCACCGTGGGCAGCGACTCGACCGCGATCTTCTGCTTGGTGAGCCGCTCGATGTTGCGCAGCAGCGCGTGCTCGCGCGGATCCGCGAGCGTGACGGCCACACCCTCACGACCGGCGCGTCCCACGCGGCCGATGCGATGCACGTAGGACCGGGGCTCGGAGGGCACGTCGTAGTTGATCACATGCGTGAGCTGGGCGATGTCGAGTCCCCGCGCGGCCACGTCCGTGGCGATCAGCAGGTCGGCGCTTCCGCTGCGCAATCGGCCCATGACGCGGTCGCGCTGCTCCTGCGACATGCCACCGTGCAGCGCCTCCGCCCGGTGACCGCGTCCGTTCAGCGCTTCGGTGAGCTCGTCCACGTCGTTGCGCGTGCGACAGAAGACCAGCGTGGCCTCCGGGCTCTCCAGGTCGAGCACGCGGCCCAGCGCGGCCAGCTTGTGCGGCCGGCGCACCAGGTAGGCCGTCTGACGCACGAGCGGCGCGCCCTCGTCGCTCGCGGGCTCGGCCGCGATGCGCACCTCGACGGGGTCCCGCAGATAGCGGCTGGCGAGCGCTTCGATGCGGTGCCCCAGTGTGGCCGAGAACAGCAGCGTCTGCCGGTCCGTCGGGACCTCGGCCACGATCGCTTCCAGGTCCTCCGCGAACCCCATGTCCAGCATCTCGTCCGCTTCGTCGAGGACGAGCATGCGCAACCGGCCCAGGTCCAGCGTGCCCCGTCGCAGGTGATCGAGCGCGCGGCCCGGCGTGGCCACCGCCACGTCCACGCCGCGCTTGAGCACCTTGAGCTGCTGCTGGAACGACTGCCCGCCGTAGATGGGCAGCACGGTCACGCCCAGCACGCGGCCGTAGCGGTGGACGGCCTGCGCCACCTGGATGGCCAGCTCGCGCGTAGGCACCAGCACCAGGGCGGACGGGGCCCGATGCCCGATGGGGATGCGCTGCAGCAGCGGCAGCGCGAACGCCGCCGTCTTGCCTGTGCCGGTGGCGGCCAGACCCAGCAGGTCGCGTCCCTCCAGGACAGGCGGGATGGCGGCGCTCTGGATGGGGGTGGGCTCTTCGTAGCCGAGCTGGGAGAGCGGCTCGAGCAGGGCCGGGCCCAGGCCCAGACCGGCGAACTCGGTGGCGGCCGAGGCGGAAGACGATGGAGTCATGGCCGAAGATAACAGGCGGGGCGGGTACGCCGGCGCGGATGCCCTGGCACCCCCGGCTCCCCGATGCACAGCGGGGCGGAGCCGGTTCGGCTCCGCCCCGCCCGAGGACCCGCTCAGGCCGCCCCGGGGGCGGCGCTGCTCACACCGCGTCCGACAGCGACGTGAAGGTGAAGTCGCGCGCCTTGATGGGGGGCACCCAGACCGCGGGGGCCAGACCGCCGGACTCGCTGGAGGAGACGCGGACGGGTTCACCCATCATCTCCACGTTGTTGAGCATGAAGATGGGCGACTCGTTGTAGCGCAGGTTCTTGACCGGGTGCGAGATCCGCCCGTTCTCGATCAGGAAGGTCCCGTCGCGGGTCAGGCCCGTGAACAGGATCGTGCGCGGGTCCACGCCCCGGATGTACCAGAAGCGGGTGACGAGCAGGCCGCGCTCGGTGGAGCGGATCATCTCGTCCATGGAGGCGTTGCCGCCCGTCATGTAGTACCCGTTCACGAAGCCGGTCGGGTCCATCTGCTTCTGGGCCGCCCAGTAGCGGTCGTAGACCAGGTTCTTGAGCACGCCGTTCTCCACCCAGACCGTGCGCCGGTTGGGCAGACCCCCGCCGTTGAACGGCGCGGAGAAGAGGCGCGGATCCCCCGGATCGGAATGGATGGTCACACGCGAGTCGATGAACTGCTCCCCGATCTTGTTGCCTCCGCCCGCCTTGCTGAAGAACGAGCGGCCCTCGTCCG
>JAWKQN010000039.1 GCA_041390125.1 Gemmatimonadota bacterium
GACGGTCGGGTGACGCCCCAGCAGCACGATGCGCTCGAGCACGTTGCGCAGCTCGCGCACGTTCCCGGGCCAGCCGTACGCCTTCAGCAGGGTCATGGCGTCCCGCGAGGCGCCCTCGACGCGGCGGCCGAGCGTGTTGGAGAAGCGGTCCAGGAAGTGCGCGACCAGGGCCGGCACGTCGTCCGGTCGCTCGCGCAGCGGCGGCACGTGGATGGGGATGACGTTGAGACGGAAGAAGAGATCCTCGCGGAATCCACCCACCTCCACCTCGCGACGCAGGTCGCGGTTGGTGGCGGCCACCACGCTGGCGTTGAGCGGGATGGGCGCCACGCCCCCCACGCGACGGAAGGTGCGGTTCTCCAGCGCGCGCAGGAGCTTGGCCTGCGTCGCCGGCTTCATCTCGCCGATCTCGTCCAGGAAGACCACACCGCCGGCCGCCAGCTCGAACAGACCCCGCTTCATGCTCTTGGCGTCCGTGAAGGCGCCCCGCTCGTGACCGAACAGCTCGCTCTCGATCAACTGCTCCGGGAGCGAGGCGCAGTCGACCTCGACGAACACCCCGTTCCTGCGGGGGCCGTGGGCATGGATGGCGCGCGCGACCACGTCCTTGCCCGTCCCGCTCTCCCCGGTCACCAGCACGGTGGGCGCATCCACGCGCTCGAGCCGCTCGAGCGCCTCGAACAGCGGGGCCAGGCAGGCGGAGGCTCCGATGAACTCGCCGTACCCGGCGCGTTGCCGGTTCCGCAGGTAGCTGACTTCACTGCGCAGGCGGTCCTCGGCCAGGACCTTCTCGACCTTCAGGCCCACCTCGACCAGGTCGAAGGGCTTGGTCAGGTACGCGCTGGCCCCCAGCCGGGTCGCCACGACGGCGCTCTCGATGCCTCCGTGGGCGGTGAGCACGATGACCGGGACGTCGTTGCCGTCCGAGCGCAGCGTCTCCAGCACGGAGAGGCCGTCCCGTTCAGGCATCTTGAGATCCAGCACCAGGAGCGCGGGCGCATGCTCGCGCACCCGCTCCAGACACTGCTCCCCGTCCTCGGCTTCCACGGTCCGGTAGCCCTCCGCCTGCAGATGCTCGCAGAGGGACCAGCGGATCAGCTCCTCGTCGTCGCAGACGAGAACGACCGGTGTCGACGTGTTCACGAACCCCCACTCGGACTGTGCGAAATCCCACAGCAAGGGTGGCGACGCGGTGGCACCCGGACAAGACGCAGCGCCGTATATTCCCCATTTCCAATGTCTTGCGGCGTTGCAGCGGGGCCGGGCCGCGGGGCACGTGCGTTGCAAATGGGCCGTCGAGCCTCGTGTCCCGTTCTGGAGCCCCGGCTTGATCGACAGCCCTTCCGAGATGGCCAGTCAGCTTCGTGATCTGGCCCGCAGCACGCTGGCGCTCACGCGCGTCCGGCGGGGAAGACTCGCGCGCCTGGTGGTGTCGGTCCCGAACGGGGTACCGGTGCCGCTCTTCCTCGACGAGGCCCACAGCGTGCTGGCCCGGGCCGGGCTGGATGGCTTCGACCTGGAGGCCGTCCCCGGGGACGGACCGCTCCGCATCCTCGTGGCCGAGTTCGAACGATGACCCCGCTCGCCGGGCTGGTGGTGGGTGCGTTCCTGTCCGGCCTGGTCGGGAGCGCCCACTGCGTCGGGATGTGTGGACCGTTCGCCGTCGCATGCGGCACGTCGCGTCGGGAATCCATCGGCTGGCACCTGGGCCGCGGCCTCACCTACGCCGGCCTGGGCGGCCTCGCGGGCGCCTTCGGCGCCGCGCTCCCGGGACCGCGGTGGCTCCCCACCGTGGTGTCCCTGGTCCTGGTGGTCTGGTTCGCTGGCGTGCTCGCGGGCGTGTTGCCCGAGCCGCGCTTCCGCCCCCCCGGGCTGACGCAGCTGGCGCGGCCGGGAACGCGCGGTCCGCGCTTCGGGCCGCGCGTCCTGTTCGGCATGGCCACGGGCCTGCTCCCCTGCGGGCTGGTCTACGCCGCGCTCGGACTGGCGCTCGCCACGCTGGGCCCGCTGTCCGGCGCACTCGTCATGACCGCCTTCTGGGCCGGGACCGTCCCCGCGCTGGCCGCCCTGGTGCTGCTCTCGCAGCGGCTGGGCCTGCGCACCCTGCGTGGCCGGCGCGTCCTCGCGCTGGTGGTTCTGGTCACAGGGCTGCTCTCGGTGGCGATGCGTGGCGGCATGCTGGGCGAGCGCGGCCCGCACGGCGGCCACGGAGGCAGGCACGGAGCGGACGCACCGGCGGCGCACGTGTCGGGCGGGGGCTGAGCGCACGCCCCCGGACGGATCGCACCTCTGGGGCGCTCAGGCGGAGCGGCGCGCGCTCCGTTTGGCGACGCGCGGAGCCCCGAAGCGCTTCTCGATCTCGATCCCGCAGGCCGTCAGGAAGGGCGTGGGGAGCTCGCCTCCCGCAAACACGAAGACCTGGTCGTTGGGCAGCAGGATCGGCGAGCCGTCCGCACCCTGCAGGATCACGCGCTCGTCGTGGATCTCCTTGACCTGGGTGCCGAGGATCGTCTGTACCCGGCCCGCCGCCACCGCCTTCTCCAGCTTCCTGTGGTTGTCGGGCTTGATCCGTGAGAACTGCTCCCGGCGGTAGGAGAGGTGGACGGCGGTCCCCTCCTGCTCGCTCAGGGTCATCGCGGCTTCGACCGCGGAGTCGCCACCGCCGACCACCAGGATGCGGTCTCCGGCGTAGGCTTCGGGCTCGCGCAGGGCATACATGACCTTGGGTGCATCCTCCCCGGGCACACCGAGCTTCCGGGGCACGCCGCGGCGGCCGATCGCCAGCACCACGCGGTTGGCGGAGAGCAGGCCCTTGGTGGTGTAGACGTCGAAGCCGCCCCCTTCGCGGACCTCCACGCTCTGGACGGTCTCGTGGGTGCGCACGACCAGCCCTGCCTCGGCGACCACGCGCTCCCAGGTCTCGATCAACTCCTCCTTGCGCATCTCGCGCGCGCCGATCTTGCCGTAGTTGGGCACCTTCACGGGGGCCGTCATGACCAGCTTCTTCCGGGGGTAGTGTCGCACGGTACCGCCGAGATCCTCGCGCTCGATCGTCTCGAAGCGCAGACCGGCAGCCTTCGCATTCAAGGAGGCGGACAGGCCGGCGGGGCCACAGCCCACGATGACGAGGTCGAGCAGCTCCGGGTCGGTCGCGCGGCTCTCGCTGCGGATGCCTTCGATGCACTGGCGGCCCTGCTCGAAGGCGTTGCGGATGAGGCCCATGCCCCCGAGCTCACCGACGATGTAGATGCCGGGCACGTTGGTCTCGAAGTTCTCCTGGATGCGGGGCAGGTCCACGCCCCGCTTCTCCGTCCCGAACACCAGCTGGATGGCCTCGACCGGACACACCCGTTCGCAGAGCCCGTGGCCGATGCAGCGGGCGGGCATGACCGGGAAGCCCTGCCCGTTGCGGATCCCCAGCACGTCCCCTTCGGGGCAGACGGAGACGCAATTCCCGATTCCGATGCATACGTCCGGGTTGATGACGGGATGCAGGGTCGCGGGCTCCTTGAGCCCATACCTCAGGGCCTCCAGGTCGGCGGCTTCGCTCTGCTCCTCCTTGGCGCGCAGCCGCAGCACCACGGGCACCGTCGTGACCACCATCAGCACGGCGCCCAGCAGCCAGATGATCGTGGTGTCGCTCATCGGTCTCCTCCGTGGCAGGCACGGCACTCCGTCCCGAGCGGGCGGAAGCGAATGAACATGGACCCGTCGGGCGCGGGCTCCTGCGCGTGGCATCCGGCGCACGGTACGCCTTCGTGGGCGCCGTCGAGCGCGTAGCCCGTCCGTCCGTGGTCGAAGCTGCGCACCCCGAAGGACGTCACCTCGTGACACTCCGTGCACGCCCGTCCCGTGAACTGCCCCTGGTGCGGATCGTCGGCGGCGTGGCAATCGACGCACTCGCGGGCGTCCAGGTCGAACCGCAGGTGAGGGGCCGCCGGATCGAGCGTGTGGCAGCCGGCGCAATCGACCGCCCGGTGTGCGCCCTCGAGTGGGAAGACGGTCTCCGCGTCGTGCCGGAACAGGTCGAAGCGGGTCGGGAGCCACGCGGCCTGGTCGTGGCAGCCGGTGCAGTCGGTCCCGCCGTCTGCGGCGGCGAACTCGGTCCCATGGCGGTCCACGTGGCAGGACTCGCAGGCCTGCTGGACCAGCGGCCGGGGGTAGGACGCCATGCGCGTGCGGGGGGCGAAGCGGATCCGGAGGCGATCCTGGGAGTCCGGCTCCGGTGCGTGACAACCCTGACACGTCAGCGCGGCGTGTGCCGCCTCCAGCGGAAATCCGGTCGAGGCGTGATCGAAATCTCCCTCGAAGCCCTGGCGTGAGATGCGATCCCAGCCCTGCGTGCCGTGGCAGGCCGTGCAGTCCGCACCCATCGCCCCGTCGTGGTTGTCGTCGTGGCAATCCAGGCACGACGCGAAGGCGAGCGGACGGAACCGGAGCCGGCCGGGGTTCGGCGGACCGGTCAGCGCGGCGTGACATCCCGCACAGTCGACCGATCGGTGCAGGCCGGTGAGGCGGAAGCGCGCGTCATCGTGATCGAAGCCCTGCGCCCCTTCCCAGGTGTCCTGCCCATGGCAGTCGGTGC
>JAWKQN010000040.1 GCA_041390125.1 Gemmatimonadota bacterium
GCCCACCACGGCGCCCAGGAAGCGCGCGGTGGTGGTGCCCTGGACCACGGAGGCGACCAGGAACGCGACGAGCAGAATGAACAGGAGCCCCGTGCGCTGCAGATGGACGCGCCGGTCGCGCTCGGAGGGGTCCGCGCTCAGCCACGCCAGCGCCACGTCCACGGTCCACCAGGCGGACAGCACCAGGTTGAAGACCGGAGTGGAGACCAGCGGGGTCTCGAACATGGCCCCGAAGCTCCCGCCCAGTGGACCCAGGATGGAGACCACGCAGTGGATGCCGAACAGCAGCCAGGCCGTGGTCCAGGCTACGCGCCAGCGGTGCCAGTCCTTCGGTGAACGCGTGCGCGCCGGAGCCAGGGTGAAGGCGGCGGCCAGCAACAGCAGCGTGGCCCATACCGTCGAGAGCGAGCGCGCCATGCCCTCGTCCGCTGCCCCGCGGGGAAGGAAGAGCGCCAGCGCGCCGGCCAGCAGGGCGAACGTCCACAGCAGGGCGGGGATGGCGTCGCGGCCGGACGCCACGTCTCCCGGTCGACTCGCGTCTGTCGAAGCGTTGCGCATGATTGGGCCTCCTGCCCATGCACGCGCAGAAAGGCCTGGTCCAGGATCGTGGCCGGTATCCCGGGCGGGAATGGGGTAGGGGGCCCTCAGGGTTTGGCGGCGCCTTCGACCCGCCTCCCCGTCCAGCCGGGGAGCACCTGAATCAGGAACGCCAACTGGTCGGCGAAGTTCTCGGCGGCGTCTTCGCCGTCGGTTCCGTAGGCGTGGCCGGCCCCCCACGCGACGCGCAGAAGCGCGGGGCCCCTGCAGCCTGCGCCCTGCACGGCTGCCACGAACTTGTAGGCATGGAAGGGCGGAGTGGTTTGGTCCTCGGATCCGGGCGCGACGAACAGCGGAGGCGGGCAGCTGGACGGATCCACGGTGTGCACGGGGGAGAGGCGTCGCAGCACGGTCAGGTCTCCCGGATCGGCGACGCTGCCGAGCTCGGAGCGCCAGGCGGCGGCGCCCGTTACGCCCTCGTAGTTGAGCAGGTCCAGCAAGGGGAACCCGAGGATCGCCGCTCCGAAGCGGGTAGGCTCCTGCAACAACGCCGTCGCCACCAAGGACGCACCCGCGCTGTTCGTCTCGGCGACGAGCCACTGCGGGCGCACCAGGCCGCGCTCCAGGAGCCATGCCGCGGCGGCCCGGTAGTCGTCGATGGCCGCTTGGCGGTTCCGGCGGATTCCGGCCCGGTGCCACGCCTCGCCGAACTCACCGCCGCCCCGCAAGGCCGGCAGGGCAAACACGCCGCCGCGCCGCATCCACTCGGCCATGTGCGGACGGAACCAGGGCGCGACTGCCCACGCGCCGAAGCCATATCCGTACAGCATGACCGGGTGTGCGGGACCGGGTTCCACCGAGCGATGGTGCGCGATGAACATGGGAAGACTGTCGCCGGCCGGACCGGACCAGAACAAGCGCTCCGTGACGAACTCGCTGGGATCATAGGGGAGCGCCGGTCGCCGATACGCGTCCACCGCGTGCGTCTCCGTGTCCACCCGGAACACGGTGCCCGGATCGGTGAAGTCGCTGACGGACAGGAACGCCTCCGGCGAACCCCGGTGCCCGACCAGGCCCGACCAGATCGCTCCCGCCGGGAGCGGGACGTCTCGCACGTCTCCTCCGTCTTCGGCGAAGGAGCGCACGGTGGGGAGGCCTCCTACGCGGTACAGCACCAGGATACGCGCACCCACCCACGCCACCGAGCTCGGCGTCCACACGTCGATCGGGTCCGGGCCCTCCGGGATGACCTCCACCAGCACCGGGGCTGCGTCGCGCGGATCGAGCAGCACCACCCTGCCGTTGGGTGCGGCCAGCGTGGTGTGGAGCAGTAGACGGTGCGCATCGAGCCCGACGACCTGGAAGAACGCCTGCCCTGAGGGGACGACCTCCCGGAAGCGGGTCGCCTCGCCCCGCCACTGCGCTACCAGGACCGCATGGGTGCCACTGCTGCTGTCGCGGACCGTCATGGCCACCTCGTCGCCGACGTCGCTGCCCTGCAGCGCTAAGGCGTCGCTCGCGTCTGCGGGTGTGAAGACGGTCACGTCCGTGCTCGGGTCGCTGCCCAACTGGTGGAACATTACCCGGGCGCCGGTCACGGGGGCGCGCAGCGAATCGCCTCCGACGGGATCGTCGAAACGAACGTACAGGAGCGACTGGCCATCCGGTGCCCAGATCACACTGGACCGTCCACCGTAGAGCCCCGGAAGGGTATCCGCCGCCGCCGCTCCATCGGCGCTGCTGCGGATCACCAGGCTGCCCCAGCGGGCCCCGGACCTGCCTTCGCTGACGGCCAGGCGCTCGCCGGAGGGGTCCGGCCACAGCCCGCGGGCCAGGGCACGACCTTGCTGCGTCAGCGCGGCACCAGACACCAGGAGCCGCTCCCTCCCGTCACCGTCCGTGACCCGGAGGTCCAGCTCGGTGAAGGTGGGATCGCTGCTCAGCCAGAAGCGCTTGCCGCCGCGCTCCACGGGCGTGAGCGGAATCGTGTGGCGGCTGGCCGCGACGATGTTGGTGAGGATCTGCGTTCGCTCGGCCGTGCGCTCCACCCACGCACGGGTGAAGGCATCCTGCGCGTGGGCCCACTCCAGCGTGGAGGCGCTGGCCATGTCTTCCAGCGCGCGGTACGGGTCCGGCCACGGGCGCGGGTCGCCCACGGCTGCAGGTTCCGCCCGGGCCAGGGGCGGAGGGGGCAGAGGCGAGGGTCGGCAGGCGGCGGCGAAGGACAGCGCGAACGCGTAGAAGAAGAGGCGAAGCATCGTCGGGACCGTGCGCGGAAGGGCTCCGAAGAGTGGGTCTTCGGGATCGAGGGACGAGTGCGTAAGGAAGCCCGCCGCGCGGCGGCCCGGCTAGAACGGTGTTGATCTGGGGAGGACGGGGATGATCAGTGCGTGGAGTGCCGACGGAACTCGCTGGGAGTGACGCCGAAGCGCTGCCGAAACAGGCGCGCCAGATGGCTCTGGTCGGAGAAGCCCGACCGGTGTGCGACGATCGAGATCGAGAGTTGCGGCTCGTTCCGCAACAGCTCGGCGGCCTTGCGCAGGCGCATTGCACGAAGATAGCCGGCGACGGTGTCCCCGTACGCCCGCCGGAAGGACCGGGAGAGATGCTCGGGCGTCACGCCGCATTCCACCGCCAGCTTGCCAACCGTCCAATCGGTCGGGGCATCCTCCAGCGCCTGCCTGGCCTTGCGCAGCCAGGGCTGACTTGCAGGCCCCGCCCGCGGGTGCAGCGCGCGCCCGAAGCATGCCAGCAGATCGAGACAGTGCGCTTCGATGGCCAGCGTCCTGAAGCGATCGCAGGAGGCCAGCTCCGTTCGCAGGCGATCTCCGAGGGAGCGGAGTCGGGAATCCACGGCCTGAGCGCGCGAATCCCAATCGATGCCCGATCGTTCGGCGCGTTCACGCAGGACATCCGTGGGCTCGATGAGCAGGCACTCGGCGCCGAGTGCTCCTACCCCTTCGCGATGCGGATCCCCCTGCGGAAGCACGCGAGCCTGGCCGGGCTCGAGCCGGACGTCGCGGCCACCGAGGGTGGCGGCCCAGGTCCCGCGCGTCGCCAACGCGACAGCGGCCTCTGCGTGCGCGTGGCGTGGGAGAGTGAAGCCCACGGGAAGGACGAAGGCACTGACATGTACGAGGTCGGTCCGTACGTGTGCGCTCCGTCCGCAGCGCTGCGGGGGGCTCGCGTCGTTCGCCGTGAGCGCGTGATCCCAAGACGGCATCAACCCTCCCCCTTCCACGCCGGACCCCGCAACATCCGCCCCGCCCGCACGTCGTGGAATCCATCGGCGTCGAAGGCGACCTGCCCGTTGATCACCACCAGATGGAAGCCGTCCGGATACTGGTGTGGCTCCTGGAAGGTGGCGCGGTCGATCACGGTGGCCGGATCGAACACCACCAGATCCGCGAAGGCGCCCTCGACCAGAGTGCCGCGATCGGTCAGTCCCATGCGCGCTGCCGGCATGCCGGTCATCTTGTGCACGGCCTCTTCCAACGTGAGCACGTGCTTCTCCCGTACGTACACGCCCAGCACGCGCGGGAATGTGCCATACCAGCGGGGATGGGGGTGACCCTCGCCCGGCTGCGTGAGCCTCCCGTCCGAGGCGATCATCGTCTGCGGATGCGCCATGATGCGCTCCACGTCCGCTTCGTCCATGGCATGGTAGATGGCCGAGGCGCCGCCCCGGCGAATGGCCTCGACCACCAGCTGGGCGCCGACCTCG
>JAWKQN010000041.1 GCA_041390125.1 Gemmatimonadota bacterium
CAGAGGTGGTGCACAGTGCCCCATTTCGAGCGCGAGGGACATGAACAGAGTCGCAAAAGCTGCCTCCGCGGAGGAGGTGGCCTTCAGCCACGCGGCTTCAGAGGAAGCCTGGATTCCCCGGGCCATCCTCTGGACCGTCGTCATCGTCGAAGCGGTCGCCCTGGCGCTGCCGCTCCCCGGATTCCTCCGGACCGTCGTCGGCTTCACGGCCCTGGCGCCCCTGATCTGGGTGGCCGCCGGGATCCAACCGGCCCAGCGCGCCCGGACGTCGGACGCGTGGGCCAGGGCCCGGCGCTTCAATCGGCTCCGGAATCTCACCGTTGTCTTCCTGGAAGAGGTGAAGCGCCTGAACTGGCTGGGCGTCGACGCCAAGCGGGGCGGCAGGGACGCCACCCGGGCCGAGGCAGAAATGGCCGCCATCGAGCACCGCATGCACGAGCTGATCACCCAGATCCGCAAGGCGGCCGGGACGGAAGACAGGCAGGCCGGCTAGAAGCGCCCGAGGTCGAGTCCACAGCGACGTTCCACAGTTGACCGACCTGGCATCGTCACCCTATTCTCCCCTCAAGCATCTATGGAAGCAGCCCGCCGTACGGGGGCGCCTGCCCTCAAGCTTCTAGGGAAGAGAGAGCCGAGATGAGTCGGGACGGGAAGGGAGACCACCGGCTGGCCCTGCTCCAGGGCACGCTGGACATGCTCATCCTGAAGACGCTGACCTGGGGGCCTCAGCACGGCTACGGGATCGCACGCCTGCTCGAAGAGCGCACGGGCGACGCCTTGGGGGTCGAGGAGGGGTCGCTGTATCCAGCATTGCACCGGATGGTCGGTCGAGGGTGGGTGGACGCCGAGTGGGGCCTGAGTGAGAACAACCGCCGCGCCAAGTTCTACACGCTCACGCCTGCCGGTCGGGCGCGACTCCGCGTCGAGGAGAAGCAGTGGGGCCGCTTCGTGGCAGCGATCGGCGACGTGTTGGAGACCGGGCGAGCCTGATGAGGAGGGGAGGGGATGGGTGAGAAGAAGGGCGCGCAGAAGCGGGATCTTCAGGCCCTCGCCGGCCGCGGCCGGGCCGAGACCGATCTGGACGAAGAGATCCGCTTCCATCTGGAGCGCCGCATCGAGGAGAACCTGGCGCGCGGGATGAGCGAGGCGGAGGCGCGTGCCGAAGCGGAGCGTCGCTTCGGGGATGTGGCGCGAGTCCGCTCGGAGACTCGTCGGGTCCACGCGGCCCTGGCGCGGGAGCGCGGCCGCCGAGAGCGGATACTCGAAGCGAACACTGCACTCCGCCTTGCGCTGCGCTCGCTGGCCCGTCGCCCGGCATTGGGATTGTCCGTAGTGGGAATCCTTTCGCTCGGGCTGGGCGCGTCGGCAGCCGTATTCACGGCGTTGAACCGCATCGTGCTGCAACCGTTGTCGTTCCCCCGTGCGGCCGAGCTGGTCTGGATCGACAGTGCCGTGCCCTACGTCGGCGAAGATGCCCGCTGGGGCCTGTCGGTGGCCGGTTACTTCGAGTTTGCTGAGCGCGCTTCGACCTTGACCGCGCTGGGTGCGTACTCGGGTGGAGACGCCACGGTGATCGACGAGCGCGGACCGAAGCGCGCGCGCATCGGCGCCGTGACGGCGTCGCTCCTGCGTGTGCTCGAGGCGCGTCCCGCCCTGGGTCGTCTGCTCCTCGACGAGGACGACCGCCCCGGCTCCGCTCCTGTCGTGGTGCTGGGTCATGCGTTCTGGGTCGCAGAGTACGGGTCGGATCCGGGCGTGTTGGGGCGCACCCTGCAGGTCAACGGGACGCCCTTCGAGATCGTGGGGGTCCTGGAGTCCGGCGTCACGCTCCCGCAGACCCAGCCCGATCTCTGGCTGGCACTGGGGCTCGACCCCGCCGCCCGCCCGGTCAATGCGCATTGGCTGTCCGCGGTCGGGAGATTGAGCCCGGCAGCCACCGTGGAGGATGCTCAGAGGGAGCTGTCCGGGATCACCGACAGCTTCGTGGAGCGTTTCCCGAGTGCGTATTCAGTGAGCTTCATGCGAGAGAGCGGCTTCAACACCCTCGTGCAGCCACTCAAGTCCCGAGTGCTCGGTGACGTCGGACGCGTGTTGTGGATCCTCTTCGGATCGGTGGGACTGTTGCTCGCGATCACGTTGGCCAACGTCGGCAATCTGATGGTCGTGCGGGCGGAAGGCCGCCGAAGGGAGCTCGCGGTCCGCAGCGCACTCGGCGCCAGCGACTGGAACCTCTTCGGCCTTCACCTGGCCGAGAGCGTGGTGCTGGCGTTGTTGGCCGTGGGGCCGGCGTTGCTGCTCGCGGCGGGCGGTGTGCGCGTCCTGGTGCGCTTGGCACCGGCGGGCCTCCCCAGGCTCTCCGAGGTGGCGCTCGGTCCTTCGACCGCGGCGTTCACGGCCTCTCTGGCTATGGCTGCGGGTCTTGCCCTGGGCGTGCTGCCGGGGTACGTGCGCGCCATCGATCCACGCGGGGCGCTGGGTGGGCTGCAGCGTGCGTTCACGCCGACGCGGCAGGTGGTGCGTCGCGTGCTCGTGATCGCCCAGGTCGGATTAGCCGTGGTGCTGCTCACGGCAGCGGGGCTGATGCTCAGGAGTTTCCTGCGGCTGCGCGCCGTGGACCCGGGCTTTCAGATGGCCGGGGTCGTAACTTTCACGGTCCCGCTTCCTCCGGCGCGCTATGGCGCCTACCAGGACGTGTCGGACTTCCATCGACGCTTGCTCAGCGAGATCGAGCGATTGCCTGGGGTGGTCGCGGCCGGCTCGACCACGCGCCTGCCCGTGCTGGATGAGAACGGCGGGTGCGCGTCGCTGTTCGTCGAGGATCAGCCGCCCGACGACGGGGACCAACCTCCCTGTCTTCCCGTGCAGCTCGTGACACCCGGGTACGTGGAGGCCATGGGCATCCCGATGCAAGCAGGTGCTTCGCTGAGCTGGGCGGATCTGGAGGCGGGCACCGGTGAGGTTCTCGTGACGGCAGCCCTGGCACACCGGTTCTGGGGTCGGGGAGACGCGGTCGGGATGGGCGTTCGCGGCAACGGCTGGGAGCGGCCCTTCTACCGGGTGAAGGGGGTGACGGGGGACGTCCGCGCCGACGGTCTGGATCGCCCGCCGTTGGAAGCGGTCTACTTCCCGATGATCCCGCTGGAGGGAGCGCCCCTTTGGTCGCCCCCCCGAACGATGAGCGTCGCAGTGCGGTCCGAGCGTGCGGACCCGGTGCAGCTGGTTCCGGCGGTGCGAGCCGTGCTCTCCGCCATCGATCCGGACGTGCCGCTCGTCGACGTGCAAGCGCTGGATCAGGGCGTGCAGGGATCCGCCGCCGTGGCGCGCACCTCGTTCACGTTGGTGCTTCTGGGTGTCGCCGGGGCCCTGGCGCTCCTGTTGAGTGCCGTGGGCCTCTATGCCGTTCTCGCGGTTCTGGTCGCCCAACGGACGGCCGAGCTCGGGGTGCGCATGGCGCTGGGCGCGCTGCCCGGCCAAGTGATCGGGCTGGTGCTCCGGCAGTCGCTCGGGATGGCGTTGGTGGGCGTCGGCTCCGGCGTGGTGGTGGCGTCCCTTTCGGCCCGCTGGCTGGCCGCCCTTCTCTTCGAAGTGCGCCCGCACGATCCCTGGACGCTGTTGGGCGCGGGAGGAGGCCTGTTGCTGGTGACCCTGATCGCCGCCTTGGTTCCTGCGTGGCGGGCCGCCCGCCTCGACCCCAAGGTTGCGCTACTGGAGCAGTAGACGTTGCTTCGGGGTCGGAGCGCTCACAGCAGCGAGGACGGACCCGTGGATGCCGAGCTCGAAAGACCGTTGGAGTTCCTGCGGACGGCCGAGCGTTTGAAGACCACGCACCGGAGCGCCTGGACGTCGAGTGGCGAGCCGGAGAGCGTCGCGGAGCATACCTGGCGACTGTGCCTCATGGTCGTGGTCCTCGGCGAGTGCTTCGACGGAGTCGACCTGGATCGGCTGCTGCGCATGTGCGTGATCCACGACCTGGGCGAGGCTCTGGGCGGAGACATCCCCGCCACGCTGCAAGATCCGACCGTACCCAAGTCCGACGCGGAGCGCCGGGACTTGGTCAGGCTGCTCGAGCCCCTCCCCCAAGCCAAGCGCCTGGAATTGCTCGCGCTCTGGGACGAGTACGAGGCAGCGGAATCGCCGGAAGCGAAGGTGGCCAAGGCGCTCGAC
>JAWKQN010000042.1 GCA_041390125.1 Gemmatimonadota bacterium
GCGAGCGGGCGGGCTACCTCGGGCTCAGCGTCGCGGCGGTCGGGCAGACGCTCCGCACGGCGCTGGACGGCACCGTGGCCACGCGCTTCACGGCCGGAAACCAGGAGTACGACCTGCGCGTGATGTTCCCGCGTGAGCGCTTCCGGAGCCCGGAGGACATCGAGTCCATCGCGCTGTTCCCGGGGCAGACCGGCGGTGCGCCGATCTACCTGCGGGACGTGGCCCGCGTGCGCACGATCCTCGGGCCCACCACCATCCGGCGCGAGAACCAGAACCGGCAGCTGCAGCTGACCGGGGACGTCATCGCCGAGGTGGCGACGGTGGGGGAGGTCAACGACTCCATTCGCGTGCGTCTGGCCGGGATGTCCCTGCCGGACGGATACGGCGTGATCTTCGGCGGGGAGGAGGAGGCCATCCGGGAGAGCAACCAGCAGATGACGATCGTGGTGCTGCTGGCCGTCTTCCTGGTGTTCGTGGTGATGGCCGTGCAGTACGAGAGCTTCGTCAACCCGTTCGTGATCCTGCTGGCCATGCCGCTGTCGCTGATCGGCGTGTGCGTCCTGCTCTTCCTCACCGGGACGCCGCTCAGCGCACCGGTGCTGCTCGGGGTGATCCTCCTGGCCGGCATCGTGGTCAACAACGCCATCCTGCTGGTCGAATACATCGAACAGGGGCGGAAGGAACGGGGTCTGTCCCGTGAGGAGGCGGTCATCGAGGCCGGCGCCGTGCGCCTGCGTCCGATCCTCATGACCACGCTGACGACCCTGTTCGGGATGTTGCCGCTGGCGCTCGGCATCGGGCAGGGCTCGGAGTTGATGCAGCCGCTGGCCATCGCGGTCGTGGGCGGCCTGGGCATCTCGACCTTGCTCACCCTGTTCGTCGTGCCCAGCGCCTACCTGATCTTCAACACGTCGGCGGAGCGCGTCGGGGCTTTCATGACCGGTCGGTCGGCCGCCGCGGAGCGGGCCGCCGCCGAACGCGAAGTGGGCGCGCGCGCTCCGACGCCGGTCGGACCCTGAGCGGGCCGAAACACCGGGCTGGCGCGGCTACCAGCGCGCCAGCTCGACCACCAGCGCGTCGATGACGTCCCGAACGGCTCTGCCGTCCAGGCCGGAGGCATTGGTGAGGATGCTGAAGACCAGCTCCCGCCCGTTGTCCCGCACCAGGTAGCCCGACAGCGAGTTGGTGTGGGTCAGGCTCCCGGTCTTGGCGAACACCCGCCCGCCCAGGCTACCCAGGCGACCGGACAGCGTCGTGCCTGCCTCGCCCGGCTCGGCCAGGGCCCTCCGGAACCGCTCGCCCTCGGGTCGGATGCGGATCTGGGTGAGCACGTCCACGAGCGCCCGGGGCGTCGCGAGGTTGTACGCCGACAGGCCGGAGCCGTCCACGACGTCCACGTCGTAGGCCAGCACGTTGTAGGCTCGCCCCAGCTCCTCCGCGACGGCGTCGCCCGCCTGCTCCCAGCCCCCTGTTCCGGTCGAGCTCTGCGCGAGGGCGCGCGTGAGCTGGTCCATGATCCAGTTGTCGCTGGGACCCAGCGCCGCATCGAGGAGCTCCATGAGCGGCGGCGAGGTGAGCGTGGCCAGCCGGTGAGCGGCCGGGCACGAGGCGATCCGCCCCGCGGCGCAGCCGCCCGGCAGCTCCGCCTCGCGCTCCCACGCGAAGGCGAGGCCGCCATCGAACCGGATCCCGCGCTCCGTCAGCACCTGGTACAGCAGCTCGCCGGCCACCCGCACGGGGTCGCCCTGTGCGATCCGGAGCGTCCGTCGCCAGCGCGGAGGCACCCTTCCCGACAGGCGGATCCGACCGTTCTCGCCCAGCGGACGGGAATGGACGATGGCCGTGTCGGTGGCGGCCGTACGTACGTCCAGCTCGAGCCGGCCCGACGCCAGCCGCGGCTCCGAGCGGACCGGGACCTCCGCGCCGACGGTGGACGGTGCGTCGAGCGTCAGCGCCACCTGGCCGCCGGCCACGACGAACGCGCCTCCCGAGGCGCCCCACGACCAGCCCAGGTCCTCCACCATCCACGAGCCCGGCACGCTCGTCGAATCCCACGCGGCCACGTCGATCACGAGCGGTCCATCGAAGCGGCGCGCGCCGACGGCCAGCAGCGAGTCGGCGAGGCGATCGAACGGCGTGCGCCACGACGGGTGGAAGGCGTCGGAGAAGCTGGGATCGCCCGAGCCCACCACCACCAGCGCGCCGCGCACCGTGCCCCCGCTCAGCGGCCCGGTGGCGAACGCGGGTGTGCGGAAGCGGTGCTCCGGCCCCAGTGCGCTCAGCGCGGCCGCGCCGGCCAGCACCTTCATGTTGGAGGCCGGCGCGAACTTGTGGTGCGCGTTCAGGGACAGGAGCAGGTGGCCGTCGTGCAGATCCTTGGCGACGATGCCCCAGTGCATCTGGTCGAACGGAGGACGATCGATGATCGCGGCCACCCGCTCGATCACCGCGGGGTCGCCCGAAGCGGCCGGCCGCGTCAGCGCGCTGCCTTCGGGCCGCTCCACCTCCAGCGGGACGAAGACCCCTTGCTCACGGTCGGCAGGCGCGGCCTCGCGCACCACGTAGACGGTGTCGCGTACCGTGTCCGGAGCCGGAAGCGCCGTCGCCACGGCCGCGCTGCCGTTCCCGCTGGCGGGGCGCGCGCGCTCGGGAGGCGGCGACCCGGGGGGCGCGGCGACGCCGGAGCAGCCCATCAGGACCAGGGCTGCCAGCGCGAAGAGCGGACCGGTGCGGCGTGGACGCATGCGGGCGTGGGGTCGGTACGGACGAAGGATCGGGCGCGGCCGAGGCGTCGCCGGCGACCCGGCGTGCGGTTCTACGGGGTGGCGCGCTCGACCCGCACGGCCGTGCCGTAGCACAGCATCTCCGCCGCCCCGCGCGTCACCTCGGCCGACTGGAAGCGTACGCCCAGGACGGCGTTCGCGCCAAGAGCGCGCGCCTCGTCGACCATCCGGTCGACCGCTTCCTCCCGCGCCTCGGCGAGCACCTTGGTGTACTCGAAGAGCTCTCCGCCGGTGATGTTGCGCATGGTGGCGACGATGTCCTGGCCGAGGTGGCGCGCCCGGATGCTCGCACCCCGCACGAGCCCCAGGACCTGGACGACGCGATGATCGGGGATGGCTTCGATCGTCGCGAGGATCATCGGTAGACGTCCTTGTAGGGGT
>JAWKQN010000043.1 GCA_041390125.1 Gemmatimonadota bacterium
GTCCTCGAGGGTCGGCGGTGCGAGGGGCGCGCGTGCCCCATCCGCCGGATCGATCTCGTGCAGCACCACCAGACGCTCGGCGTCGGGGAAGGGAAGGCCGCGCAGCAAAACCGCGTCGATCACCGAGAAGAGGGCGGTCGTGATCCCCACCGCCAACGCGAGCGTGGCCAGGATCGCAGCGGAGGTGGCCGGAGAGCGGCGCACGCGGCGGAGCGCGAAGCCCAGGTCCCGCGCGAGCGCGCCGAGCCCGCGGCGCAGCGTGCCCGGGGCGCGCCGTCTCCCGCCTTCCTCGAGGCGCCAGGCGAGCACCAGCCGCAGCGCGTCCCCCGTGTCCCGCCACCCCCACGTGTCCTGGCCCCGGGCGGCGCGCAGCTCCGCGAGGTCCGCCTCCACCTCCTCCGCGCGCTCGGGTCCGAGCACGCGCACCAGCAGCGCCTCCAGCCACCGGGGCGGGCCGTTCACCGGGCGGCTCCCGGCGTGGGATCGATGCCCTCCCACATGGCCAGCAACGCCTCCCGTGAGGCCACCAACGCGCTCCACGCCTCCGGCTGCACGCGGAAGAAGCGCTTGGCCCGCCCTCCGCGCTCGGGCGTGGGCTCCCCCAGCTCGGAGCGCACCAGGCCGCGCTTTTCCAGGCGGCGCAGCGCGACGTACGCTGCGGAGTGCTGCACGGACCGGCCCGTCCGCGCCTCGATCTCCTGCACGATGCCCACCGTGTACGCGTCACGCCCGAGGTGGACGCACGCGAGCAGGACCAGGTGTTCGAACTCCCCAAGCGCTTCGCGCGTCATGAGCCCCCTCGCCGCGCCATACGCACCCCTCCCTTAATTAGTAGCAATGCTAGGATAATACACAGCGGATCTGTGCGTCGGCAACCCCGGGGAGGGGGTGGATCGATTGGAGTCCCCGGCACCCGCGGGGCGGCTGCATTCCCCGTGGACAGACGCGCGCCGCGTGCGCTCCCGCGGAGTGGACCGGCCGGGCGTTAGCCGGGCGGCAGGCGCCCTTCGCTCGAGGCGCCGACGCCCAGCTTCTGCTCGAAGGAGACCACGTCGCGCAGACGGCGGACCTCTCCCTGGAGCTCGTCCACCTGGGCCTGCAAGCGCTTGACCTCCGCGTCGCGGGCTCCCCCGCCGGCGACCCGGCTCAGCTCGTGGATCGCGTCCAGCAGGGACTCGATCATGGGCCGGATGGCGTAGTGGACCGTGAAGCCCAGGCAGACGCTGAGCACCGGCACCACGACGAGGGTGAAGATGAGGAAGCGGCTGTCCATCGGTCGGCCTCGGCGTCGAAAGAAGGCTGCACCGCCCTACGTGCCGGCGGCCGGGATCGTTTCCCCGAGCGCCCCCGGTGTTCCACCCGCGCCTTGCTGGGATCCCCCTCCGGGTGGAACGTACCCGGATGCGCCGTCCACCTGTCCTCCGTCCGCTGGAGCCGCGCGACGGCTCCGCCTTCGAGAGCGCCTTCGCGCTGATCGGCTGGTCCAAGCCGCGCGCGCTGTTCGATCGCTACCTGGCCGAGCAGGCCGTGGGGCTGCGCTGGACCTGTGTGGCCGAGGTGAACGACGCACCCACGGGCTACCTCACCGTGGCGTGGCGCTCCGCGGATCCCGAGCTGGCCGCGCGTGCCATCCCCGAGATCGTGGACCTGAACGTGCTGCCGCAGCATCGCCGGAAGGGCCTGGGCTCGTCCCTGC